>NZ_JBEOYB010000025.1:0-79059 GCF_040296845.1 Streptomyces sp. NPDC001985 | reverse complement strand
CGAGCATTCTCAGCCCGTCCGGCGTTTGAGGACGGACCCCGCGCCACGGGAGGGCCGCAGCGAACCCGGCCCGCCCGGGCCCGGAGGGCCACCGCTGTGCCGTGCGGGGCCCCGGACGGGGCCACGGGTCCCGTCCGGGGGCCCCAGGAGTGGGGCGGGCATACATTGGAGGCGGAACGAGACACACCGCTCGGCATGGAGCACACCATGACCGCCAGCACCGCACCCCCCTTCGCCGACCTCCCCACCCTGCACCACCAGGACCCCGAGATCGCCGACATCATCCTCGCCGAGGCCGCCCGCCAGGCCACCACCCTCCAGCTGATCGCCGCCGAGAACTTCACCTCCCCGGCCGTGCTCGCCGCCCTCGGCTCCCCCCTGGCGAACAAGTACGCCGAGGGCTACCCGGGCGCCCGTCACCACGGCGGCTGCGCCCTGGTCGACACCGCCGAGCGGATCGCCCGTGAGCGGGCCACCGCGCTCTTCGGAGCCGCGCACGCGAACGTACAGCCGCACTCCGGCTCCTCGGCCGTCCTGGCGGCGTACGCGGCCCTGCTCAGCCCCGGTGACACCGTCCTCGCCACGGCGCTGGCGCACGGCGGCCACCTCACCCACGGCTCCCCGGCGAACGTCTCCGGGCGCTGGTTCGACTTCGTCGGCTACGGCGTCGACCCCGTGACCGGCCTGATCGACTACCCGCGGGTCCGCGCCCTCGCCCGCGAGCACCGCCCCCGGGCGATCGTCTGTGGCTCGATCTCCTACCCCCGCCACCCCGACTACGCCCTCTTCCGGGAGATCGCGGACGAGACCGGCGCGTATCTGATCGCCGACTCCGCCCACCCGATGGGCCTGATCGCGGGGGGTGCCGCCCCCAGCCCCGTCCCGTACGCGGATGTGGTCTGCGCCACCACCCACAAGGTCCTGCGCGGCCCGCGCGGCGGGATGATCCTCTGCGGGGAGGATCTGGCCGAGCGCGTCGACCGCGCGGTGTTCCCGTTCACCCAGGGCGGCGCCCAGATGCACACCGTCGCCGCGAAGGCCGTCGCCTTCGGCGAGGCGGCGACCCCGGCCTTCACGGCCTACGCCCACCAGGTGGTCGCCAACGCCCGGGTCCTCGCCGCCGCCCTGGAGGCCGAGGGCTTCGGCCTCCTCACCGGCGGCACCGACACCCATCTGATCGGCCTGGACCCCTCCCCGCTCGGCACGGACGGCAGGACCGCCCGGGCCAGGCTCACCGCGGCCGGTCTGGTCCTGGACACCTGCGCCCTGCCGGCGGGCGACGGACGCGGCATCCGGCTGGGCACCGCCGCCCTCACCACCCAGGGCATGGGGGAGCCCGAGATGGCCGAAATCGCCGCCCTGCTCACCCGCGCGGTGCGCTCCGCGGACGGCCCGTCGCCGAGGGTACGTGCGCAGGTCCGCGAGCTTGCGGGTAGATTTCCGCCCTATCAGGGGTAGCCGCAGTCCTGTGGAACCGTTCCCCGGCACCCGTATGTCCTCGACCATGTGGCCACCACAGCTAGGGTGTGGGGCTGAGATGGCCAGCGATTCCTGTGGGGCAGCCCGTGCGTGATTACCTGCTGACGCTCTGTGTCACGGCCGCGGTGACCTATCTGCTCACCGGTCCGGTGCGGAAGTTCGCCATCGCGACCGCGGCGATGCCGGAGATCCGTGCCCGAGACGTCCACCGAGAACCGACTCCGCGGCTCGGCGGCATCGCCATGTTCTTCGGCCTCTGCGCCGGACTGCTGGTCGCCGACCACCTCCAGAACCTGAACAGCGTCTTCGAGCTGTCCAACGAGTCCCGGGCCCTGCTCTCGGGCGCCGCCCTGATCTGGATCATCGGTGTCCTGGACGACAAGTTCGAGATCGACGCCCTGATCAAGCTCGGCGGCCAGATGATCGCCGCCGGTGTGATGGTGATGCAGGGTCTGACGATCCTGTGGATTCCCGTCCCCGGCGCGGGCATGGTCTCGCTGACCGACTGGCAGGGCACCCTGCTCACCGTGGCGCTGGTGGTGGTCACCATCAACGCGGTGAACTTCGTGGACGGCCTCGACGGTCTCGCCGCCGGCATGGTCTGCATCGCCGCCGCCGCGTTCTTCCTCTACGCGTACCGGATCTGGTACAGCTACGGCATCGAGGCCGCCGCCCCCGCGACCCTCTTCACCGCGATCCTCATGGGCATGTGCCTGGGCTTCCTGCCGCACAACATGCACCCCGCGCGGATCTTCATGGGCGACTCGGGCTCGATGCTGATCGGCCTGGTGCTGGCCGGTGCCGCGATCTCGCTGACCGGCCAGGTCGACATGGACGCCCTGAGGCTCTTCGAGGGCGGCAGCGACCGTGATGTCACCCACGCCGCGCTGCCGGTCTTCATCCCGCTGCTGCTGCCGCTGACGATCATCGCGATCCCGCTGGCCGACCTGGTGCTGGCGATCGTCCGCCGCACCTGGAACGGCCAGTCCCCGTTCGCCGCCGACCGGGGCCATCTGCACCACCGGCTGCTGGAGATCGGGCACTCCCACAGCAGGGCGGTGCTGATCATGTACTTCTGGTCGGCGCTGATCGCCTTCGGGGTGGTCGGCTACTCCGTGCACTCGGCGTCCCTGTGGATCGTGATGGTGGTCGTCGGGCTGAGCGCGGTGGGCCTGGTCCTGCTGCTGATGCCGCGCTTCACCCCGCGCGCCCCCCGGTGGGCCCAGTCCTTCGTCCCGCCGCGCTACCGGCGCCGCAAGTTCCCTGCGGGGACGGCGACTTCACCCGAGCCGGGGGACGGCTCCGGGGCCTCCGGGGCGCCCGTGGAGGGCTCCGCCGGGGCGGCGGACGCGGAGGGCGGCACGGCCCCCGGGGAAGCGGGTGAGCGGCCGGAGCGGCCTCCCGTGCCGGCGGGTGTCAACGGGGCGACCGCCCTGGGTGCCCGCTCCCGCGCTCCCCACCGGCGGAAGGCCGGAACGCGCGGCTGACGTTTCCGTCCTTTTGTGGGCAATAGCACAGAAGTCCATACCCATTCTGTGCACACACGGGCGCATTACCTCTCATGTGTGATAGCTGGCACACGCCTGGGTAAAGACCTCATCAAATAGTTTGTGATACGGTTCACGAGAACCGGCGACAGCGCCGAAGGACCGTGGTGCGACGGTCCTTTGGCCCCGAGGACCCGACTCGGATCCGGATTACGCTCGTCCATGACGACACACCACTGCCATTCCCCCCAGGAAGCGGAGCTGCCGCCATGCCGTCCAACGACGCCCGCACATTCCTCCAGATCGCCGTACCCCCAGCCGCCACCGGCGTCATCGCCGCCGTGGTCAGCGCTGTGGTGGCCGGCGGCAAGGGGGCTCTCGGCGCGATCATCGGCACCCTGGTGGTCATCGGTTTCATGGGGATCGGCATGGTGGTCCTCCAGCGGACGGCCAAGTCACTCCCGCACCTGTTCCAGGCCATGGGACTGATGCTCTACATGGCGCAGCTGCTGCTGCTCTTCATGCTGATGGCCCTGCTCAAGGACACCACGGCGTTCGATTTCAAGGCCTTCGCCTTCTCGCTGCTCGCGGCGACCATCGTCTGGGTCGCGGCCCAGGCCCGCTACTTCATGAAGGCCAAGATCGTCTATGTCGAACCTGAGTCCTCGAAGGGCGAGACGACCCAGAAAACGGGGTCGCCGTCGTGAAGGGTAGGGCCGGTATAAAGAGCCGTTCGCGATCCTGCTATCGTCCGGTGCCAACTACTGCGGCACAGCGGGCGCGGGCATCTGAGCTGACGCCTGCTCATTCGCGAGGCTCCATGCCCGCCAGCCGCCCTCACATCCGTAACACCAGTCCAGTGCCGAACCGCGGCTGCGCGCCGCGCCGACACAACGAGGTTGCCGTACCCATGCGCCACGCTGAAGGAGCCCGCGGTGAGTGCTGACCCCCAGATGCTCGCCTTCGACCCGAACTGTCAGATCTTCTCCGGGTGCGGGTTCCCAGCGCCGGGCCTGCACACGTTCATGTACGAGCCCATCTTCACGGTGTCGGGCTTTGAGTTCACCAAGCCGATGCTGCTCGCTTTCATCGGCTCTTTCCTGATCATCGGTTTCTTCTGGGCCGCTTTCAGCAAGCCGAAGCTCGTGCCCGGAAAGCTCCAGATGATCGGTGAGGCCGGGTACGACTTCGTCCGCCGCGGCGTCGTCTACGAGATCATCGGCAAGAAGGACGGCGAGAAGTACGTCCCGCTGATGGTGTCGCTGTTCTTCGTCGTATGGATCATGAATCTCTGGTCCATCATTCCGTTCGCCCAGTTCCCGGTCACCTCGCTGATCGCCTTCCCGGCGGGTCTCGCGCTGATCGTGTACGTGCTCTGGGTCAGCCTGACCTTCAAGAAGCACGGTTTCGCGGGCGGTTGGAAGAACATCCTGGGCTACGACAAGAACCTGGGAGCGATCCTGCCCCTGGTGATGGTCCTGGAGTTCTTCTCCAACATGATCATCCGCCCGTTCACGCACGCGGTCCGGCTCTTCGCGAACATGTTCGCCGGCCACATGCTGATCGTGATGTTCACCCTGGCGACCTACTACCTGATGAACGGCTTCGGCTTCGTCTACGCCGGCGCGTCCTTCGTCATGGTCCTGGCGATGATCGTCTTCGAGCTCTTCATCCAGGCGGTCCAGGCGTACGTCTTCGTGCTTCTGGCCTCCAGCTACATCCAGGGCGCCATCTCCGAGCACCACTGAGCCAGCTCCCACCCCTCCAGACCAGCAGTCGTCCGGTGGCCAACCCCCACCGGGACATTGAAAGAGAAGGAAGAACCGGCATGTCCGCTCTCCAGACCCTCGCCGCCGAGAACGCCGTCTCCGGCAACGTCAACGCTGTCGGCTACGGCCTCGCCGCGATTGGCCCCGGCATCGGCGTCGGCATCATCTTCGGTAACGGCACCCAGGCCCTCGCCCGTCAGCCCGAGGCCGCTGGTCTGATCCGTACCAACCAGATCATGGGTTTCGCCTTCTGTGAGGCGCTTGCCCTCATCGGCATCGTCATGGGCTTCGTCTTCAAGTAAGCCGACCGACAGCCCAATCTCTTTTCACGGAAGGCACTGATGTGATCGCTCAGTTCAATCTTGCGGCGGTGGAGGAGCAGCCTCCGCTCATCCCGCATCTCGACGAGCTCATCATCGGCCTGATCGCGTTCGCCATCGTCTTCTTCTTCCTCGCCAAGAAGCTCCTCCCGAACATCAACAAGGTTCTGGAAGAGCGTCGGGAAGCCATCGAGGGCGGCATCGAGAAGGCCGACGAGGCGAAGACCGAGGCCGAGAGCGTACTGGAGCAGTACAAGGCCCAGCTCGCCGAGGCTCGTCACGAGGCCGCTCGACTGCGCCAGGAGGCGACCGAGCAGGGCACCGCGATCATCGCGGAGATGAAGGCCGAGGGCCAGCGGCAGCGTGAGGAGATCATCGCGGCCGGTCACGCCCAGATCGAGGCCGACCGCAAGGCTGCGGCGGCCGCGCTCCGCCAGGACGTGGGCAAGCTCGCCACCGACCTGGCCGGCAAGCTCGTCGGTGAGTCCCTGGAGGACCACGCCCGCCAGAGCCGCACCATCGACCGCTTCCTCGACGAGCTCGAGGACGGCGCATCGAAGGCCGAGGCAACCCGATGAACGGAGCGAGCCGGGAGGCACTGGCTGCCGCACGCGAGTCCCTCGACGCGCTGACGGACAACACGTCCGTCGACGCGGCGAAGCTCGCCGAGGAGCTGGCTGCCGTCACCGCCCTGCTCGACCGCGAGGTCTCGCTGCGTCGGGTCCTGACCGACCCGGCGCAGTCCGGCGAGGCCAAGGCCGAGCTGGCGGGCCGCCTGCTGGGCGGACAGGTGGGCGGCGAAGCCGCCGACCTGGTCTCCGGCATGGTCCGTGCCCGCTGGTCGCGCTCCCGCGACCTGGTCGACGGTCTTGAGGAGCTGGCGGCCACCGCCGACCTCACCGCCGCCCAGCAGGCGGGCAAGCTCGACGACGTCGAGGACGAGCTGTTCCGGTTCGGCCGGATTCTCGACTCGAACGGCGGACTGCGGTCCGCGCTCACCGACCGCTCGGCCACCGTCGCCGCCAAGGCCGAGCTGCTGCGCAGCCTGCTGGGCGGCAGGGCCAACCCGGTCACCGAGCGTCTGGTCGTCCGGCTCGTCACCAAGCCCCGTGGACGTAGCCTGGAGGCGGGACTCGACTCCCTGTCCAAGCTCGCCGCGGCGCGCCGGGACCGGATGGTCGCCGTCGTCACCTCGGCGGTGCCCCTCAGTGACCAGCAGCGGGAGCGCCTCGGCGCCGTGCTCGCGAGGGTCTACGGCCGGCAGATGCACCTGAACCTGGACGTGGACCCCGAGGTCCTCGGCGGGATCTCGGTGCGGGTCGGCGAGGAGATCATCGACGGCACGATCGCGGACCGTCTCGGCGAGGCGACTCGCCGTATGGCCGGCTGACAGCCGCCACCAACTGAACATCACGGCATACGAGCAGTACCAGCGGCCCGGTTGGGCCGTGCAGAGATTGCAGAAGATTCCTGGGGGTCGGCCCCCAGACCCCCTTAAGAAACTTCGGGCCCAACAAGGAGAGCAGGGAACCCAGATGGCGGAGCTCACGATCCGGCCGGAGGAGATCCGGGACGCGCTGGAGAACTTTGTCCAGTCGTACAAGCCGGACGCGGCCTCGCGCGAGGAGGTCGGTACGGTCAGCGTGGCCGGCGACGGTATCGCCAAGGTGGAGGGACTTCCCTCGGCCATGGCGAACGAGCTGCTGAAGTTCGAGGACGGAACCCTCGGCCTCGCCCTCAACCTTGAGGAGCGGGAGATCGGTGCGATCGTCCTCGGCGAGTTCAGCGGTATCGAGGAGGGTCAGCCGGTCACCCGTACCGGCGAGGTCCTGTCCGTAGCCGTCGGCGAGGGCTACCTGGGTCGCGTCGTCGACCCGCTCGGCAACCCGATCGACGGCCTCGGCGAGATCGAGACCGAGGGACGCCGCGCCCTCGAACTGCAGGCCCCCGGCGTCATGATCCGCAAGTCGGTTCATGAGCCGATGCAGACCGGCTACAAGGCCGTCGACGCCATGGTGCCGATCGGCCGCGGTCAGCGTCAGCTGATCATCGGTGACCGCCAGACCGGCAAGACCGCCCTGGCCGTCGACACGATCATCAACCAGCGTGACAACTGGCGCTCCGGCGACGTGAACAAGCAGGTCCGCTGCATCTACGTCGCCATCGGCCAGAAGGGCTCCACCATCGCGTCCGTGCGCGGCGCGCTGGAGGAGGCCGGTGCCCTGGAGTACACGACCATCGTCGCCGCCCCGGCGTCCGACCCGGCCGGCTTCAAGTACCTGGCGCCCTACACCGGCTCGGCCATCGGCCAGCACTGGATGTACCAGGGCAAGCACGTCCTGATCATCTTCGACGACCTGTCGAAGCAGGCCGACGCCTACCGTGCCGTGTCGCTGCTGCTGCGCCGCCCGCCGGGCCGTGAGGCCTACCCGGGTGACGTCTTCTACCTGCACTCGCGTCTGCTGGAGCGCTGCGCCAAGCTCTCCGACGACCTGGGCGCCGGCTCGATGACCGGTCTGCCGATCGTCGAGACCAAGGCCAACGACGTCTCGGCGTTCATCCCGACCAACGTCATCTCCATCACCGACGGCCAGTGCTTCCTGGAGTCCGACCTGTTCAACGCCGGTCAGCGCCCGGCCCTGAACGTCGGTATCTCGGTCTCCCGAGTCGGTGGCTCCGCGCAGCACAAGGCCATGAAGCAGGTCTCCGGCCGTCTCCGCGTGGACCTCGCCCAGTTCCGTGAGCTGGAGGCGTTCGCCGCCTTCGGTTCCGACCTGGACGCGGCCTCCAAGGCGCAGATGGAGCGCGGCAAGCGCATGGTCGAGCTGCTCAAGCAGGGCCAGTACCAGCCGATGCCCGTCGAGGAGCAGGTCGTCTCCGTCTGGGCCGGTACCACCGGCAAGATGGACGACGTCCCGGTCGAGGACATCCGCCGCTTCGAGTCCGAGCTGCTGGAGCACCTGCGCCGCGAGCGCAAGTCCCTGCTCACCAGCATCGCCGAGGGCGGGAAGATGTCGGACGACACCCTGACCGCGGTCGGTGACGCGATCGCCGCCTTCAAGCGCCAGTTCGAGACCTCGGACGGCAAGCTTCTGGGCGAAGACGCTCCGGTCAGCACCAGCAAGTGACGACGGAAGGGACCTGACTCATGGGAGCCCAGCTCCGGGTCTACAAGCGTCGCATCAAATCCGTCACCGCGACCAAGAAGATCACCAAGGCGATGGAGATGATCGCCGCCTCGCGCATCGTCAAGGCGCAGCGCCAGGTGGTGGCCTCCACCCCGTACGCGACCGAGCTCACCCGCGCGGTGACGGCGGTGGCGACCGGGTCGAACACCAAGCACCCGCTCACCACCGAGGTGGAGGCGCCGGTCCGCGCCGCGGTCCTGCTCATCACGAGCGACCGCGGTCTGGCCGGCGGCTACTCGGCCAACGCCATCAAGGCGGCGGACGCGCTCACCGAGCGGCTCCGGGGCGAGGGCAAGGAGGTCGACAGCTACATCGTCGGCCGCAAGGGTGTCTCGTACTACGGCTTCCGTGAGCGCAAGGTCATGGAGTCGTGGACCGGGTTCACCGACAACCCGACCTACGCGGACGCCAAGAAGGTCGCGGGTCCGCTGATCGCGGCGGTCCAGCAGGACACGGCCGAGGGCGGCGTGGACGAGCTCCACATCGTCTTCACCGAGTTCATCTCGATGCTGACGCAGACGCCGGTGCAGAACCGGCTGCTGCCCCTCAGCCTGGAGAACGCGGCCGATGAGAGCACGGGCAAGGGCGAGATCCTGCCCCTGTTCGACTTCGAGCCGTCGGCGGAGGACGTCCTCGACGCCCTGCTGCCGCGCTATGTCGAGAGCCGGATCTACAACGCGCTGCTCCAGGCCGCTGCCTCCAAGCACGCCGCCACCCGCCGCGCGATGAAGTCGGCGACCGACAATGCCGGAGAGCTGATCAAGTCTCTCTCCCGGCTTGCCAACGCGGCCCGCCAGGCCGAAATCACCCAGGAAATCAGCGAGATCGTCGGTGGAGCCAGTGCCCTTGCCGACGCGACCGCGGGGAGTGACAAGTAATGACGACGACAGTTGAGACGGCCGTTGCCACGGGCCGCGTCGCCCGGGTCATCGGCCCGGTCGTCGACGTGGAGTTCCCCGTCGACGCGATGCCGGAGATCTACAACGCGCTGACCGTCGAGGTGGCCGACCCGGCCGAGGACGGCAAGCTCAAGAAGCTGACGCTGGAGGTCGCCCAGCACCTCGGTGAAGGCGTGATCCGCGCGATCTCGATGCAGCCCACCGACGGTCTGGTCCGCCAGGCCCCGGTGACCAACACCGGCGAGGGCATCACCGTCCCCGTGGGTGACTTCACCAAGGGCAAGGTGTTCAACACCCTCGGTGAGGTGCTGAACGTCCCCGAGGCGAACAAGGACATCACCGAGCGGTGGCCCATCCACCGCAAGGCGCCCAGCTTCGACCAGCTCGAGTCCAAGACCGAGATGTTCGAGACCGGGATCAAGGTCATCGACCTTCTCACCCCGTACGTCAAGGGTGGAAAGATCGGTCTGTTCGGTGGTGCCGGTGTCGGCAAGACCGTGCTGATCCAGGAGATGATCTACCGCGTCGCCAACAACCACGACGGTGTGTCGGTCTTCGCCGGCGTCGGTGAGCGCACCCGTGAGGGCAACGACCTCATCGACGAGATGAGCGAGTCGGGCGTCATCGACAAGACGGCGCTCGTCTTCGGCCAGATGGACGAGCCCCCGGGCACCCGTCTGCGCGTCGCCCTGGCCGGTCTGACCATGGCGGAGTACTTCCGCGATGTGCAGAAGCAGGACGTGCTCTTCTTCATCGACAACATCTTCCGGTACACCCAGGCTGGTTCCGAGGTGTCCACCCTGCTCGGCCGTATGCCGTCCGCGGTGGGTTACCAGCCGAACCTGGCGGACGAGATGGGTCTCCTCCAGGAGCGCATCACCTCGACCCGCGGTCACTCGATCACCTCGATGCAGGCGATCTACGTCCCCGCGGACGACCTGACCGACCCGGCCCCGGCCACCACCTTCGCCCACCTCGACGCGACGACGGTTCTCTCCCGTCCGATCTCCGAGAAGGGCATCTACCCGGCCGTGGACCCGCTGGACTCCACGTCCCGCATCCTGGACCCGCGCTACATCGCGCAGGAGCACTACGACGCCGCCACGCGCGTCAAGGGAATCCTGCAGAAGTACAAGGACCTCCAGGACATCATCGCGATTCTCGGTATCGACGAGCTGGGCGAGGAGGACAAGATCGCTGTCCACCGTGCCCGTCGCGTGGAGCGCTTCCTGTCCCAGAACACCCACGTCGCCAAGCAGTTCACCGGCGTGGACGGCTCGGACGTGCCGCTCGACGAGTCGATCGCCGCGTTCAACGCGATCTGCGACGGAGAGTACGACCACTTCCCCGAGCAGGCGTTCTTCATGTGCGGTGGCATTGAGGACCTCAAGGCCAACGCCAAGGAGCTGGGCGTCTCCTGAGTCGACGGACTCTCCCGGGGGGCGGGACTCGTCCCGCCCCCCGGGGTTCTCGCCCTCGTACCCGGCCGTGAAATGCCGGGGAAAGGGGCCCGGGCGCTTCGGCGCCCGGAGCCCCATTAGACTTTGACCCAACACCCGGCATCATCGCCGGGTGGTGACCCGAGGAGCCACCCTTGGCTGCTGAGCTGCATGTCGAGCTGGTCGCCGCGGACCGGCAGGTCTGGTCCGGTGAGGCCACGCTGGTCGTCGCGCGCACCGCGTCCGGCGACATCGGTGTCATGCCCGGTCACCAGCCGCTTCTCGGTGTGCTGGAGTCGGGCCCGGTGACCATCCGTACCAGTTCCCCCGAGGGAGCCGGCACGGTGGTCGTCGCTGTGCACGGCGGTTTCATCTCCTTCGCCGACAACAAGCTGTCGCTGGTGGCGGAGATCGCCGAGCTGGCGGATGAGATCGATGCCCAGCGCGCCGAGCGTGCGCTGGAGCGCGCCAAGTCGGACGAGGACGCCGCCGCCGAGCGCCGTGCCGATGTCCGGCTGCGTGCGGTGGCGGTGCGCTAGCACCCCGCCGACAGTCGTTACCCTCAGCCGCGGCCCGGACTGGAGACCTCCAGACCGGACCGCGGCTGAGGCAATGCAGGTGCGTCATGGATGGCGTTGGGGACGAGGACGATGCGAGGAGGTCGGTGGAATTGTTCCTCGCGGTGCTGGTGAGCATTCTGGCGCTGGTCGCCCTGGTGGGGATCGGGCTGTTCGTCTTCGGGCTGCGCCGGCGGCTGATCCAGCGCTCCGGAGGTACGTTCGACTGCTCGCTGCGGTGGAACCTCCCCGAGGAGCCCGGCACCGGCCCCTCGGGCGCGCCCTCCGGCAAGGGCTGGGTCTACGGCGTCGCCCGCTACAGCGGTGACCGGATCATGTGGTTCCGGGTCTTCTCGTACGCGCCCCGTCCGCGCCGTGTCCTGGAGCGCTCGGCCATCGAGGTCGTCGCCCGCCGCACCCCGGAGGGCGAGGAGGAGCTGGCGCTGCTCTCCGACGCCGTCGTGCTGGGCTGTCTGCACCGCGGGGTCCGGCTGGAGCTGGCGATGAGCGAGGACGCGCTCACCGGCTTTCTCGCCTGGCTGGAGGCCGCGCCCCCCGGCCAGCGGGTGAATGTGGCCTGAGCCCTCCGCGGGCGGGCCGTACGAAGGGGCCGGGGGATCGCCCCGGCCCCTTCTCTCTGCCACCGGCTGTTCCGAGCCCGGTGTGTATCAGTGGACCGCTACGGCTTGAGGCCGTTGTCCATCGCGGTGATCAGCTCACCGTTGCTGGTGTCGCCGCTCAGGTCCCAGGCGAAGGAACCGCCGAGGTTCTGGCTCTTGACCCAGCTCATCTTGCTGGTGAGGGTCGCCGGGGTGTCGTAGCTCCACCAGTTGTTGCCGCACTTGGCGTAGGCGGTGCCGCCGATGGTCCCGGTGGCGGGGCAGGTGTTCTTGAGGACCTTGTAGTCCTCGAAGCCGGGCTCGTAGGTGCCCGCGGCCGGTCCGGTCGCGGTGCCGCCCGGGGTCGCCTGGGTGACGCCCGTCCAGCCGCGGCCGTAGAAGCCCACGCCGAGGAGCAGCTTCTCGGACGCCACGCCCTTCGCCTTCAGCTTGGCGATCGCCGCCGCCGAGTTGAAGCCCTCCTGCGGGATGCCGGGGTAGGAGGTGAGGGGCGAGTGCGGGGCCGTCGGACCCTGGGCCGCCCAGGCGCCGAAGAAGTCGTACGTCATCACGTTGTACCAGTTGAAGAACGGTGCGGCGCCCGCGTAGTCAGCCTTGTCGATCTTGCCGCCGTTGGAGGCGTCGGCGGTGATCGCAGCGGTGAGCAGGTAGTTGTTGCCGACCTTGGCACGGAACGCCTGCGCCATGGTCTTGATGACCGCAGGGCCGCTGCTGTCGCAGGTCAGACCGCAGGCGTTGGGGTACTCCCAGTCCAGGTCGATGCCGTCGAACACATCGGCCCACCGCGGGTCCTCGACCAGGTTGTAGCAGGACTCGGCGAAGGCGGCCGGGTTCTGCATGGCCTGGGTGAAGCCGCCGGACCAGGTCCAGCCGCCGAACGAGAACAGCACCTTGATGTGCGGGTGCTTCTTCTTCAGCTCGCGGAGCTGGTTGAAATTGCCGCGCAGCGGCTGGTCCCAGGTGTCGGCGACGCCGTCGACGGACTGGTCGGCGGTGTACGCCTTCTCGTAGTCGGCGTAGGAGTCACCGATGGTGCACCGGCCGTTCTGCACATTGCCGAACGCGTAGTTGATGTGGGTGATCTTCGCGGCGGTGCCGGAGGTGTCCAGGTTCTTCACGTGGAAGTTGCGCCCGTAGACGCCCCACTGCGTGAAGTAGGCCATCTTGATCTTGGAGCCGGGGTTGACGGTGCCGGGCGTGCGGAGCTGGTGGGCACCGCTGAACGCGCCGAGCTGGTCGGCCGTGTCCCGCGCCTGGACGGTGTAGGAGTAGTCCGTGGCCTTGGTCAGACCGGTGTCCGTGAACGTCAGACCGGTGACCGTGCCGACCTTGGCGCCGTCGCGGTAGATGTCGTAGTTCTTGACACCCTTGTCGTCGGTGGCCGCGGTCCACGCCAGCGCCGCCGAGGTCTCGGTGACACTGCTGGAGGTGGGGGTGCCGGGCGCGGACGGGGGGTTGTCGCCCGGGACCGTGCCGCCGTCACAGGAGCCGCCGTTGAGCGAGCAGTTGGACGGGGAGCCCGTGCCGGTGCCGTTGAAGCCGAAGGTGGTGGTGGCCCCCGGTGCCAGCGAGCCGGCCCAGGACTTGTTCTTGGCCGTCCACCGGTTGCCGGTGTTGGTCACGTCCGCGTCCCAGGCGGAGGTGACCCGGGTGCCGGCCGGGAAGTCCCACTCGACCGTCCAGGAGCTGATGGTCGTGGTGCCGGTGTTCTTGATGGTCCACTTGCCCTCGAAGCCATTGCCCCAGTCGGAGCCCTTGGCGTACGTGGCGGTCGCGGAGGTGGCCGCCTGGGCGGGGGTGGCGATCACGACCAGTGCCGCGAGCGGGAGGATCAGCGCGGTGAGCGCCGCGACGATCCTGGAGCGGGTGGAGAGCCGCTCGGGAGGGGTAAGACGCTTTCTGAGGCCGTGCAGTGGTGGGGGTTGAGTGCTCACGGGTGCTCCTTGTGGAGGTCCGGACAGTGGGGTGGACCGTGCACTGCGCACTCTGCGTGGCTCACCGCAGCGTGTGTAGCGGTGAGAGTAGGAAGGTCTGGACCAATCGTCAATAGGTCCAGACCAAAGGCGGCGGGTAGCCGCCCACTGGCGTGAAACGTTCCGTCAGAGTCCCAACTCCTGCGCCAGCACCGCCGCTTGCACCCGGCTGCGCAGCTCCAGCTTCCCCAGCACCCTGCTGACATGGGTCTTCACCGTCGCCTCGGCCATGTGCAGCCGTACCGCGATCTCCGCGTTGGACAGCCCCTCGCCGACACAGCAGAGCACCTCGCGCTCCCGCCGGGTGAGCGCGTCCAGCACGGAGGGATCGGGCGCGCCGGGGGAGCGGACCGGGTGCGGGGCGGCGAACTCCGCGATCAGCCGGCGGGTGACGGCCGGGGAGATCAGCCCCTCGCCGCGCGCCACCGTGCGCACCGCCGCCAGCAGGTCCCGCGCCTCGGTGTTCTTCAGCAGAAACCCCGAGGCACCCGCCCGCAGCGCCCCGAAGATGTACTCGTCCAGATCGAACGTGGTCAGCACGAGCACATCGGCCAGCCCCTCCGAGACGATCAGCCGGGTCGCCGACACCCCGTCCAGCAGCGGCATCTGGAGGTCCATCAGCACCAGGTGCGGGCGGAGCTCCCGGGCCAGGCGCACCGCCTCCTCACCGTCGGCGGCCTCGCCGACCACCTCGATCTCCGGTGCGCTGCGCAGGATGAGGACCAGCCCCGCCCGTACCGCGCTCTGGTCCTCGGCGACCAGCACCCGGATGTGCTCCGCCCCGCCCGGCCGCTCCCCGGGTCCCGCCCCCGCCTCCGCCTCCGGCCTCGTCGCTCCGGTCATGGCGTGGGCTCCTTCTCGTCCTGGACGGGCAGTACGGCCCGTACGCGCCAGATCTTCTCCGCGCCGCCCGGCGGGCCGTCGGCCGGCCCCGCCTCGATCTCGCCGGAGAGCAGGGCCACCCGCTCCCGCATCCCCACCAGACCGGCCCCCGAGCCGGGCGCGCGGGGCCCCGAGCGGTTGCCGAACGGGCTGGTCACCGTCACGGTGAGGGACTCGCCCGCACGGTGGGCGAGCACCACCCGGACCTCGCCCGGCCGGGCGTGCTTGAGGGCGTTGGTCAGACACTCCTGCACGATCCGGTAGGCCGCCAGCTCCACCGGCGCGGGCAGCACGAGCCCCTCGCCGCGCCGGTCGTCGAGGACGAACCCGAGCCCGCTCGCGGCGCCGTTGGTACGGGCCTGCCCGACCAGGGCCGCCAGCCCGGCGAGGGTGGGCGCGGCGGCCGGCGCGCCGTCCTCGCTCCGGTCTCTCAGCAGCCCGATCAGACGGCGCATCTCGGCCAGTCCGGCGACGCTGTTCTCCCGGATCACCCCCAGGGCGTCCCGGGAGGTCGCCGGGTCGTCCAGGGAGAGCGCGGCCGTGGAGTGGATGGCGATGGCGGAGAGATGGTTGGCGACCATGTCGTGCAGCTCCCGGGCCATCCGCCCGCGCTCGGCCGTCACCGCCTGCGCCCGGTCCATCTCGGCCAGCAGGGCGGTCTGCTCGGCGCGCAGCCGGGCCGCGTCGGCGGCGTCCCGGTGGTTGCGGATGATCGCCCCGGTGATCGCGGGACCGAAGGTGACCAGGCCGACGACCACCCCGAGGAAGAGCCCCTCCGGGGAGCGGAGCACCGCCAGCAGCCCGATGGTGGAGGCGATGGTGATCAGCCCGGTGGTGACCGGGACCCGCCGGGCGGCGGCGGGCGAGCCGTACACCACCGCCACGTACACCCCGTCGGTGAAGAGCAGCACGGTGACGAGGCTGCCCACCGTGAACTGGTCGCCGACCAGCGCCACCGTGTCCACGGACAGGGTCAGCAGCGGCATCGACCGGCGCAGCAGCGACTGCGCGCTGATCACGGCCAGCGGCACCAGGGCCGCCCAGGCCGGCAGACCGCTCCGGTTCGGCTGGGTGTACAGATCCAGCGACCACAGCAGCAGACCGCCGAGGAAGGCCGTCACGGCGAGGAGCACATCGGCGCGCGGGGGACGGGGAACGCTCACCTCTCCATCCAACACGGCCCCTGGCCCTCCGGGCTCCCCGACAGGGCTGAGCTGCGACTACATCGAAGGATGCAGTGCGGGTTCCTCACTGGCGACGACGCCGGGCCGCCCCGGGGACGGGAGGCTGGAGGAGGTGAAGGGAGAGAGCCGTGATCGTCACGCTGATCATCATCTGTGAGGTCGGCTTCTGGGTGCTGCTGGCCGCCGGGCTCGCGGTGCGGTATCTGCTGAGGATGCCCCGGCTGGGCGCCGCCCTGCTGCTGTGCGAACCGCTCCTGGAGGTCGTGCTGCTGATCGCCACCGCGATCGACCTCAGGAACGGCGCCGAACCCAACTGGACCCACGGTCTGGCGGCCCTGTACATCGGCTTCACCGTCGGCCACGGCCACCGCACCGTGAAGTGGCTCGACGGCCACGCGGCCCACCGCTTCGGCGGCGCGCCGCCGCCGGTCAAGCCGCCGAGGTACGGCAGGGCGCGCGGCATCCACGAGATGAGGATCTGGGGCGGCACCCTGGTGGCCGCCGCCGTGGCGACCGTGCTGCTCCAGCTCGCCATCTGGTACGTGGGCGACGCCGGCAGCCCCGACTCGCTCCAGGCCTGGATGTACCAGTCGTGGAAGATCGCCGGCATCCACGGCGTCATCGCGCTGGCCCATCTCCTCTGGCCGGGCTCCGGCCCGGGAGCCGAGGACGGCGGGTCCGGCGCCGGGGACGGCGACCGCGCGCCGGTCCGGGTCGAGCGCCGCTGAGCGCCCCGGTGCCCCGGGCGGGTGCGGTCAGCGCTCCCCGCCCGGCACCCAGAGGACGTCCCCGACCTCCTTGTTCGCCGTCCTCGCGAGGATGAACAGCAGGTCGGAGAGGCGGTTGAGATAGGTGGCCGTCAGCGGGTTCATCGTCTCGCCGTGCACCTCCAGGGCCGCCCAGGTGGAGCGCTCGGCCCGCCGCACGACCGTGCACGCCTGGTGCAGCAGGGCGGCCCCCGGGGTGCCGCCCGGGAGGATGAAGCTGCGGAGCTTCTCCAGCTCCTCCAGGAACCGGTCGCAGTCGGCCTCCAGCCGGTCGATGTAGAACTGCTCCACCCGCAGCGGCGGGTACTCGGGGTCCGCGACGATCGGGGTGCAGAGATCGGCGCCCACGTCGAAGAGATCGTTCTGGACCCGGACCACCACCGAGGCGACCTCCTCGGGGAGAGCGCCCAGCGCGACCGCCGTACCGAGGGCCGCGTTGGCCTCGTTGGTGTCGGCGTACGCGGAGATCCGGGGATCGGTCTTGGCGGTCCGGCTCATGTCGCCGAGGGCCGTGGTGCCCCCGTCGCCGGTCCGGGTGTAGATGCGTGTCAGATTGACCATGGCACCAGAGTAGTTTCGCCCCGCCCCGGGGGCGCGCACCCCGTGCCGGAAGGGGCCCCGGGCGCCCCGCCGGGCCCCTGGGGGTGTGACGTCCGTCATGTGGGGCGTGACGCGCATCTCCTATCCGCCACTTGGCCCCCCGCGCCCGCTAACCTCCGCCCGAGAGGCGAAAAGTAAACAGTCGTTAAGGGGTGTCGCAGTGGCCAGGAAGCTCGCCGTCATCGGAGCCGGACTCATGGGTTCCGGAATCGCTCAGGTCTCGGCCCGGGCGGGCTGGGAGGTCGTCCTGCGCGATGTCACCGACGAGGCCCTGACGCGCGGCACCGACGGCATCAGAAGCTCCTGGGACCGGTTCGTCGCCAAGGGCGCGATGGAAGCCGCCGACGCGGACGCCGCGTTGGCCCGGATCACCACCACCACCGATCTGGACGCCGTCGCCGACGCCGATCTCGTGGTCGAGGCCGTCTTCGAGAAGCTGGAGGTCAAGCACGAGATCTTCCGCGCGCTCGACCGGATCTGCCGCGCGGACGCCGTGCTCGCCTCCAACACCTCCGCCATCCCGATCACCAAGATCGCCGCGGTGACGGACCGTCCGGAGCGGGTCGTGGGCACCCACTTCTTCTCGCCCGTGCCGATGATGCAGCTCTGCGAGCTGGTCCGCGGCTACAAGACCAGTGACGAAACGCTCGCCACCGCGCGCGAGTTCGCCGAGTCCGTCGGCAAGACCTGCGTCGTCGTCAACCGCGACGTCGCCGGCTTCGTCACCACCCGGCTCATCTCGGCCCTGGTGGTGGAGGCCGCGAAGCTCTGCGAGTCGGGCGTCGCCACCGCCGAGGACATCGATCTGGCCTGCAGGCTGGGGTTCGGGCACGCCATGGGCCCGCTCGCCACCGCCGATCTGACCGGGGTGGACATCCTGCTCCACGCCACCGGCAACATCTACACCGAATCCCAGGACGAGAAGTTCGCCCCGCCGGAGCTGATGCGCCGGATGGTGGACGCCGGTGACATCGGCCGCAAGAGCGGGCAGGGTTTCTACACCTACTGAGCCACCGACCCACCGGGCGACCGCCGATAGCGCGCCGTCGCCCGCCGGTATCACCCTGCGGGGTGATTTCGGTATCGGTTCGCTTACGACCAGCAACTGGAGTGCCCCCTGGGCAGTCAGTTGAGGCAAGAAGAAGTGGAGCAGCCTGCACCGGCAGGTGCGACTGGACACGACGCGAGCACTCTCGGGGAGCGCATATGCACATCAGGGGCGACCACGCCGAGCTGGTCGTCGGGGGCCGCCTCGACGTCCGCAGCGCGGCGGACGCCCGTACGGTCCTGCACTCGGCCGTCGACGACGGAGCCGGCGACCTGGTGCTCGACCTGACCGGACTCGACTCCTGGGACGCCACCGGACTCGGGGTCATCATGGGCGCCCACCGCCGGGCCGGCCGGTGCGGCAGACGGCTCGTGCTGCGCGGGGTGCCACCCCAGATGCAGCGGCTGCTGGTGGCCACCCGGCTGCACCGCATCCTCGCGATCGAGGGCGGCCTCGCCGCCGAGTCGCTGCCCCGGGTCTGAGCCCCGGGCCCCGGCCGGCCCCGCGACCGTTCGGCGCCGATGAGCCGAGGCTCACAATTCTCATGAAGCCGTGACGACGCGGACGGGGTCGCACCCCGCCTGATCAGGGATACGCTGCCAGCGTCTAGGGTTCGTTCGCCTGCCGATGTGCGAAACCGGACACGCCGCGTCGCGTGACCCACGCGGCAGGAGCACCGGACCGCAACGACGGCCGGGGGCGCGGGGAGACCGGGACGGGCACTCGCGCGTGGCTCCGCCACGGACTCGTCACCGAGCCAGGGCGGGGACGAACCTATGCGAACCGCATCTGGGGGCTTGGACCATGGAGAACGACAGTTTCGGCGAGGGCACGGGCCCGAAGCGCCCATCACGCGACCCCGGCACACCCGAGTTCACGCCGTCCGGGCCGGCGCCCGCCCGCACCGTACGGGTCGTCGCCGGTGACTTCCTGCTCACCGTCAACCCGGTGGACGGCAGCGAGATAGAACCCTGCCCGCCGGGCGGCCCCGGGACACCGGACCACCCGGCGGGCCCCGTCCGCCGCACCGCCGAGGAGCGCGCCGAGCACGAGCGCGCCGCCCACCCGCCCGCTCCCGCCGGACCGGCCGCCCCCCGGCCGCCGCTGCTGGAGCGCGCCGAGGAGCGCGAGCGCGTCACCGGGCTGCTGGAGCGCGGCCGTTCGCTGCGGATCACCGGCCCGGCCGGCTCCGGGCGCACCGCCCTCCTCGACGCCGTCGCCGAGGACTGCGCGGAACTCGCCCCCGACGGGGTCGTCCGGCTCAACGGCCGGCACCGCACCCCCGCCGATCTGCTGTACGACCTCTTCGCGGCCGTCCACACCGCCCCGCGCCACCGCCCCGACCGGGCCGGACTGCTCCGCCAGGTCGCCGGGATCGGCGCCGTCGTCGCCCTCGACGATCTGGAGTTCGGCGGGGCCGCGCTCACCGAACTGCTGGACGCGGCGCCCGAGTGCGCCTTCGTCATGACCGCCACCCCCGAGACCCCGGAGCCGGCCGCCGACTCCCCGCTCGAAGAGGTGGTCCTCACCGGACTGGGCCGCGCCGTCTCCGTGGAGCTGCTCCAGCGCACCGTGGACCGGCCGCTGGCCGAGGACGAGACCAACTGGGCCGGCGACCTCTGGTTCGAGTCCGAGGGGCTGCCGCTGCGCTTCGTCCAGGCCGGCGCGCTGCTGCGGCAGTGCGACGAACTGCGCGAGCTGCTCCGCGAGGACCCCGAGGCCTTCGAGGCCTTCGCGCCCCCGGAGGGCGTCGAGGGCACCGAGGTCGCCCTCCCCACCCTGGGCCAGGGCGCCGCCCCCGCGCCGCTGCTCGCCTCCCGGCTCGGCGAGTCCGCCCGCAGGACCCTGCGCTTCGCCGTCGCCCTCGGCGGCGAGGTACCCCACCAGGCCCACCTTCCGGCCCTCATCGGCGACACCCACGCCGACGCCGCGATCGGCGAACTGCTGGACTGCGGACTGCTCTCCCGGGTCGGCGCGCGCTACCGGCTGGCCGCCGGTGTCCTCGCCCAGCTCAAGGAGAAGGGGTACGCGGACGAGGCGCCCGCCCTCGCCCACACCGCGGCCCAGCACTACACCTGGTGGACCGGCCACCCCTCCGTCACCCCCGAGCGGGCCGTGGCCGAGGCGGACGCCATCGTGGCCGCGCTGACCGCCCTGGTGGCGAGCCCGGAGGCCGGGCACCCCAGCGCCGCCGTACTGCTCGCCCGCAGTGCCGCGCCCGCCTTCGCCGCCGGACTCCACTGGGGTGCCTGGGAGCGCGCCCTGCGCACCGGCTCGGAGGCCGCCCGCAGGGCGGGCGAGGTCGCCCAGGAGGCCTACTTCCACCATGAGCTGGGCATCGTCGCGCTCTGCACGGACCGCCTCGACCGGGCGCGCGCCGAGCTGGAGACATCGATCGGGATGCGCGGCGCGCTCGCCGACAGGAGCGGCACCGTCGCCGGGCGCCGCGCGCTGACCCTCGTCGACGACCGGGAGAACGGACGGGTGCCCACGGCCGAACCGGTCGTCACCCGCCCCGAGGACTCCCGCCGGGCGCCGCTGGCCCTGCCGCCGGGTGCCGGGGCCGCCGCACCGAACAGCCCCGACGGACCCGGAACCCGGCCGCTGCCGCTGGTCTCCGGGACCCTCTCGGTGCCCCCGACCCTGGTCTCGTACCAGCCGCCGCCCGGGCGGAGCGCGCTCGCCCGCCGGGGCCGCGCCGCCCGCGCGCTCCTCGGCACCCGCCGCAATCTGATCGCGACGGGCGCCGGCGCGCTGCTCGCCGTGGTCCTCGGCACCGTACTGGCCATCGGCCCGGCGTCCGACGCGGAGGACCCGCCGGGCGACCGGGTCGGCAGCGGCCGGTCCGCGAGCGCGGACGACGACGGGCTCGGCCCCACCGACGACCCGACGGACTCCACGGCCGGCCCCGCCGGCCCGGCGACCGGTGTCCCCGGCACCGTCCCCGGCCGCTCCTCGTCATCGGCGGCCCCGAGCGGCAGCGCCGGCTCGTCGGCACCGGGCCCGTCCACCACCCCCAGCGGCACCGCGTCCACCGGCTCGGCGGAGCCGGGGGAGAGCGCGCCGGTCTCCCCGCCGCCGTCCTCCACGGACCCCGGCACCCCGTCGGAGACCACCGCCCCCAGCAGCAGGCCCCCGAGCCCGCCCCGACCCTCCACCGTGCCGTCCACCCCGAGCACCGCGCCGACCCCGTCGGCCACGGCCACCAGGCCGACCCCGTCCGCCAGCACTCCCGCCAAACCCGGCGGCGGCGGGCCCGAGATCACCGGCAGCGCCCCGGTCGGCCCGGACGCCTCGCCGTCGGCGCCCCCGCCGGTGACCTGATCGGGCCGGGTCGGTGGGCGGGGCCCGGTGCCGTGGATCGCGAGGCGGCGGATGGGGTCCACGCGGAGTCGGCGACGGACGACAACGCGGCGGGGCGCGGTGCCGGGGCTCGCGAGCGAGCCCGGCGGGACCCGGAAGGGACGGCCCGGACCCGGGACACGCGTACGGCCCCGGACACGCGTACGGCCCCGGGGGCGCTGCCCCCGGGGCCGTCCCGCTGTTCCGGCGTACCGTCAGAACAGCCTGAGCTTGTCGTCCTCGATGCCCCGCATCGCGTTGTAGTCCAGCACCACGCAGCCGATGCCCCGGTCGGTCGCCAGCACCCGTGCCTGCGGCTTGATCTCCTGGGCCGCGAAGACGCCCTTCACCGGCGCGAGACGGGGATCGCGGTTCAGCAGCTCCAGATAGCGCGTCAGCTGCTCCACCCCGTCGATCTCGCCGCGCCGCTTGATCTCCACCGCGACCGTCCCGCCGTCGGAGTCCCGGCAGAGGATGTCCACCGGACCGATCGCCGTCGGGTACTCCCGGCGGATCAGGCTGTACCCCGCGCCGAGTGTCTCGATCCGGTCGGCCAGCAGCTCCTGGAGATGCGCCTCCACACCGTCCTTGATGAGCCCGGGGTCCACCCCCAGCTCATGGGACGAGTCGTGGAGGACCTCCTCCATGGTGATGATCAGTTTCTCGCCCGCCTTGTTGACGACCGTCCAGACGCTGCCGTCGCCCTCCTTCAGCGTGCACGGAGGGGACATCCAGTTCAGTGGTTTGTACGCCCGGTCATCCGCGTGGATGGAGACGCTGCCGTCCGCCTTGATGAGGATCAGACGAGGGGCGGAGGGAAGATGGGCGGTGAGCCGGCCCGCGTAGTCCACGGAGCAGCGGGCGATGACAAGACGCATGGTCGGCAACGCTACTCGACGCGGACCCCCGCGCGCGATTCCCCCTACGCACCCCCGCCGCGCGGGCCCACCGCGCCTGGCGCAGACCGCTCGGGACACCTCCGCCCACCCCGCGGGATTCTGGCCGGTTGTCCTCCCCCTCTCCTGGTGCGGCACGCAGCCCGCACTTACCGTTGATGCGGGAGGTCGCCGAGCGCGTACTCTGTGTTGTCATGCGTCATGCGCATGACGTTACTTTTCGGTGCCTTCTTCCCTGCCCAAGGCCCCGGTTCCGGGGTCGCGAGAGGAGAACCCATGTCGCTCGACGTCTCACCGGCTCTGTTGGAACAGGCCGAGCGAGGCGAGGTCGACGAAGCAGCCTTCGTCGACTGCGTCCGGACCTCCCTGCCCTATGCCTGGGAGATGGTCAGTTCCCTGGTGGCCCAGCTGAAGGTGGACGGCGGCCAGTTCGCCGACAACCAGACGCCGCCCCCGGACGAGCAGGCACGCGGCCAGCTGCTGCGCGCGCTCGCGAGTGATGCGATCCGTGGTGCGCTGCAACGGCACTTCGGCGTGCGCCTGGCCTTCCAGAACTGCCACCGCGTCGCGGTGTTCCCGCTGGACCCCTCGGCCGACGAGCGGCTGGCCCGCTTCACCTCCATCCGGGGGCAGCTGCTCAATCAGTCGCCGACACTGCGCGACTGCTGAGATCGTGAGCTGCCGCTCCACGTCGCGGCAGGCGCGGTCGACGGGGAGCGGCAGTGGGCCGGTCAGGGCGAGCCGGGCGGGGCTCGGCCCCGCCGGGCCCCGCCCTCGCGCCCGGCCCGGGCGTCTCCTCCGGGGGACCGGGGGAGGCCCCGTGCTCAGCTCAGCAGGGGCAGTACGTCCTCACCCAGCCGCCGTACGTTCTCCTCCGTCGCCGAGAGATCGCCCGAACCCTCCACGAGCAGTGCGAAACGGCTGATGCCGGTGCGCTCCGAGGTCGCCGCCAGCCGGTCGGCGGCCAGCCGGGGCGGGCCCACGGGATGGAGCCGGCAGAGCAGTTCCGTGTACGCCACGGGATCGCGCATCGCGCGGGCCCGGCCGTCCACGGTGGTGTGCGCGTCCAGTCCCTGCTTCAGCCAGCCCGGCATCGACTTGAGCAGGGTCTCGCCGGCCTCGGCCGCGCTGTCGGCGAGCTGGACCACGCCCGCCGACACATGGGCGGCCCCCGCGACCTCGTCCGCCGGCCGGCCCGCCTCCAGGGCGTGGCGCCGCCAGAGGGCGACCATCTCCGCCTTCTCCTCGTCGCCGCAGTGCATGCCGAGGAGCATCGGCAGCCCGCGCTCGGCGGCCAGCCGCACACTCCCCGGCGAGGTGCAGGCGACTATGACCTCGGGCCCCCGGGGCGGGCCGCCGATCAGCTCGTCGGGCCGGGGCACCACCGGCACCTCGCGGAAGGGGAACCGCTCCGACGCGGAGCCCACGGCGGGCTCGCGCAGCCAGCGCAGCAGCAGGTCCAGGGAGTCGGGGAACCCCGTTTCATATGCCGCGAGGCCCGCTCCGAAGACTTCCAGATCGACCCAGGGCCCGCCCCGGCCCACCCCCAGCGAGAATCTGCCCCCGCTGGTGAGATGGAGCAGTGCGGCCTGCTCGCCGAGGGCCACCGGATGCGCGCTGGGCAGCACGCTCACGGCGGTCCCCACCCGTATCCTCCGGGTGCGGCCGAGCAGCAGGGCGGCGAGTGTCACCGCCGAGGGACAGACCCCGTACGGGACGAAGTGATGTTCGGCCAGCCAGACCGAATCGAGCCCGGACTCCTCCGCGACCTCGGCGGAGCGCACCGCCCGGTGCAGTGCCTCCCCCTGCCCCTGACCCGGGAACTGAGCGGCCAGGACAAACGTACCCACGCGCATCGACTTCTGCCTCCTTGCGGCCCGACGCGTCACTCCCCCTGTCCGCACTAACGTCTGACACGTGCCATGGGCACGGCCGCTCGTAAAATTCTTGCGATTTTCCGGTAACACCCCCGGTGGGGGCGGCGCCTTGTGGGGCGCACCGTACGTGTACCCGGTGGCGCGGCCCGTAGGCTGGACGCGTCAGGAATCGTCCCCACTTGCCCCGTGAGGTGTACAACGTGTCCCCGCGCCGCAACCACCCCAAGGGTGGCGACAAGCTCTCCGCACCGACCGGTGAACCGGGCGACCGGTACGGCGGCTTCGGCCGTACCGAGTCCTGGCAGGGCGAGGAGTGGTCGGTGCGCCATGTCGCCGGCGCGAGCGCCCTCGGCAAGCGCTACCGCTGCCCCGGCTGCGACCAGGAGATCCCGTCCGGTGTGCCGCACGTGGTGGCGTGGCCCGAGCACGGCGGGGTGGACGACCGGCGCCACTGGCACAAGGCGTGCTGGAACGCGAAGGACCGCCGCACCACGAGGGTGCAGCGGTCCCGCAACGCGCCCAGGCGCTGAACGGCCGGCCGGTCCGGGCGTCACCGCCCGCCGGGCCGGGTCAGACGTCGCGCTTGTTCAGGGCCACGAAGGCGGCGGTCAGCGCGGCGGCGGTGACACCGATCGCGATCCACAGCGGCTCCCAGCCCTGCGGTCCCGACTCCGTCACCGTGTTGTCGTAGAGCACCCCGAGCTGGTTGGGGATCGAGTACTCCAGCAGCGCGGTCTGGATCTCGCGCAGCGACTCCCCGTACATGAACATCCCGACCACGAGCGGGAGCAGCAGCACCCCGAGCATGATCGTGATCGCGCCGGCCGAGTGGCGGATCAGCGAGCCGACGGCCATCGCCAGCAGGCCCAGGCAGGCGACGTAGAAGCTGACACCGAAGGTGGCGCGGAACCACTCCTCGCTCGTGGGTGCGGAGCCGCTGCCGATCATCGACGTCTGGAGCGCGCCCACGACCAGGGTGAGCACCAGATGGACGGTGAGCACCAGCAGGAAGTAGACGATCGCCTTCGCGGCCAGCACCCGGCTCCGGGAGGGGCAGGCGGTCAGCGTGGTCCGGATCATCCCGGTGCCGTACTCCGAGGCGATCGTCAGCACCCCGAGCGTGATCACACAGAGGGAGCCGAGCAGGACGCCGAAGAAGCCGAGCGAGAGCACCGACTGGCCGGCCAGATCGGTCTCGCTCCCGCTGATGGCCACCGCGACCAGCAGACCGATGCCGACGACCAGGAGCGCCAGCACACCCAGCGTCCAGATCGTGGACCGCACGGACCGTATCTTGGTCCACTCGGAGGCGAGGGCGTCGCCGAGATGGGCCTTGCGGACCGGGATCGGCGAGGAGTAGGAGGCGACGGGCGCGCCCTGCTGCTGGTAGGGGGTGGTCATCGGGGGTCCTCGGGCTTGGACGGATCGGCGGGCACGGCGGCCGGGGGAGCGGCCGGGGCGGCGGCTCCCTGAGCGCTCGGGCCCGGATCGCCGGCGTACGGATTGCTCCCCGGCTGGGGCGGCGGCGGGGCGTACCAGCCCTGCTGCGGGACCTCGGGGATCTGCTGCTGGGGCGGCGGCGGACCGAAACCGGGCTGCGGCTGCTGCATCAGCCCGGCCTTCTCGTCGGCGGACGAGCGGTAGTCGACCGCGCCCTGGGTCATCCGCATGTACGCCTCCTCCAGCGAGGCCTGGTGCGGCGACAGCTCCCACAGCCGTACGTCACAGCCGTGCGCCAGCTCGCTGATCCTCGGCAGCGGGAGTCCCATGACCCGCAGGGCGCCGTCCGGCTCGGTCATGACCTGGCCGCCGGCCCCGGTCAGCGCGGAGGACAGCTTCTCGCGCAGCGGGGGCTCGGTGTCGGGGGTGCGCACCCGGGCGAAGTCGGCGGAGTTCGCCGAGATGAACTCGCCGACGCTCATGTCCGACAGCAGCTGTCCCCGGCCGATCACGATCAGATGGTCGGCGGTCAGCGCCATCTCGCTCATCAGGTGCGAGGAGACGAAGACCGTACGGCCCTCGGACGCGAGCTGCTTCATCAGATTGCGGACCCACAGGATGCCCTCGGGGTCCAGACCGTTCACCGGCTCGTCGAAGAGGAGCACCTGGGGGTCGCCGAGAAGGGCCGCCGCTATGCCGAGCCGCTGGCCCATGCCGAGCGAGAAGCCCTTGGAGCGCCGCTTGGCCACCTCGTGGAGGCCGACGACACCGAGGACCTCGTCCACCCGGCGGGCCGGGATGCCGGAGAGCTGCGCCAGCGACAGCAGGTGGTTGCGGGCGCTGCGCCCGCCGTGCACGGCCTTGGCGTCGAGCAGCGCGCCGACCTGGCGGGGCGCGTTGGGGGTCTGCCGGAAGGGGCGGCCCCCGATCGTCACACTGCCCTCGGTCGGGGTGTCCAACCCGAGGATCATGCGCATGGTGGTGGACTTGCCGGCGCCGTTGGGGCCGAGGAATCCGGTCACCGCACCGGGCCTCACCTGAAAGGAAAGGTTGTACACGGCCGTCTTGGCGCCGTAGCGCTTCGTCAGGCCGACTGCCTCGATCATTCTCCAGCCCCATCGACTTTCGGTCATCGGGGCACAGGCCACCAGGCCGCACACCCCCGTAAGAGTGAGGAGGATATCCATCCTCCGGCAGTTCCGGCCAAGCGGTAACGGATGGGTCACGATCCTGTCGGTGGTGCGGGCGGGCCCGGCGTGCGGGTCAGGCGTCCCGCTTCTTCAGCACCGCGTACCCCCCGGCCACCGCCACCACCACCCAGAGCAGCATGATCCCGAGTCCGCCCCAGGGCCCGTACGGAGCCTTGTCGCTGCCCAGCGCCTCGGGAACCACCTGCATGATCCTGGAACCCGCCTGGTCGGGGAAGTACCGCGCGAC
This sequence comes from Streptomyces sp. NPDC001985, assembly GCF_040296845.1. Taxonomy (NCBI): domain Bacteria; kingdom Bacillati; phylum Actinomycetota; class Actinomycetes; order Kitasatosporales; family Streptomycetaceae; genus Streptomyces; species Streptomyces sp. NPDC001985. The sequence continues at coordinate 51,855 of NZ_JBEOYB010000025.1, read as the reverse complement.
CGTCTTGGCCTTCGGCACCGACGCCAGGATCTGGGAGACCAGGAAGAAGAACGGCATCAGGATGCCGAGCGCCAGCATCGAGCTGCGCAGCATCGTCGCCACCGCCATCGAGAACAGCGCGATCAGCCCCATGTAGAGCCCGCCGCCGATCACCGCGCGCAGCACATTGTCCGCGCCGATCGACGTCCGCAGATCACCCAGGAGCGCCTGCCCCAGGAAGAAGGAGGCGAAGCTCGTCGCCAGACCCACGGCCAGTGCCAGACCCGTGGCCACCGCCAGCTTGCTGAAGAGGAAGGTCCCGCGCTGCGGCACCGCGGCCAGCGAGGTGCGGATCATGCCGGAGCTGTACTCCGTGCCGACCACCAGCACCCCGAAGACCACCATCGCCAGCTGCCCGAGCGTCATCCCCGAGAAGCTCACCAGCACCGGGTCGAAGGTGAGCTGCTCCCGGGTGGAGAGATTGTCGAAGGTCGCGTTGAAGAGCGCGCAGAGAGCGGCGCTCATCGCCACCGTCACCACGAACGCGCTCACCAGCGTCCAGGTCGTGGACGAGACCGAACGGATCTTGGTCCACTCCGAGCGGAGCACCGCGGGTACCGAGGCCATGGGTCAGACTCCTCCCTTACCGCTCTCCTGGCGCCGGCCCCACTGGGGCCCGGGCACCGCCGCCCGCGGCGGCCCCTCGCTCGTACCGTGTGCGTGGTACTCCACCACACCCGCCGTCATCTGCATGAACGCCTCCTCCAGCGAGGCCCGCTGGGCACTGAGCTCATGGAGCACGATCCCGTGCTCGGCGGCCAGCTCGCCCAGCCGCTCGGTCGACACCCCGTCGATCTCCAGGGCGCCGCCCTCGGCGCCCACCGCCGTGAACCCCGCCGTGTGCAGGACATCGCGCAGCCGCTCCGGCTCCGGTGAGCGCAGCCGGGCGTAGCTGCGCGAGTTCTCCTGGATGAAGGTCGCCATCGAGGTGTCCGCCAGCAGCCGGCCCTGCCCGATCACGATCAGATGATCCGCCGTCAGCGCCATTTCGCTCATCAGGTGCGAGGAGACGAAGATGGTCCGCCCCTCGTTCGCGAGCTGCTTCATCAGATGGCGAATCCAGTGGATTCCCTCGGGGTCCAGTCCGTTCACCGGCTCGTCGAACATCAGGATCTCCGGATCGCCCAGCAGCGCGGAGGCGATACCCAGCCGCTGGCCCATGCCGAGCGAGAACCCCTTCGACTTCTTGCGCGCCACCGCCGTCAGCCCGACGACATCCAGCACCTCGGACACCCGCGCGGTGGGGATGCGGTTCGCCTGCGCCAGACAGAGGAGATTGTTGTACGCGCTCCGACCGCCGTGCATCGCCTTGGCGTCCAGCAGCGCGCCGATGTACTTGAGCGGCTCCTCCAGATCGCGGTAGTGCTTGCCGTCGATCCGCACACTGCCGCTCGTCGGATTGTCGAGATCGAGCATCATCCGCATCGTGGTGGACTTCCCGGCGCCGTTCGGGCCGAGGAACCCGGTCACCACCCCGGGTCTGACCTGGAACGAGAGACGGTCGACGGCTACCTTGTCGCCGAAGTGCTTCGTGAGGCCATCCAGCTCGATCATGCGGCCACGGTAAGGGCACGCGAAGCCCCCCGCCAGTTGACCGGCGGGGGGCTCGGCGTAAATTTTTCTGTCGCGGCCCGGCCCCGGAGGGACGGGGCGCCGCGCCCGGGGCGCAGGCTCAGCGGGACTGCTGGGCCGGGACGCCGCGGGAGATCGGCTCGTCGTCGGCGGGGGTGCCCGCCGCGGCGACCGCGGCACCGGTCAGCGTGGCCAGCATCTCGCGGACGTTGGTCAGCTGGGCGTTGATGGAGTCGCGGCGGTTGGTGAGCGCCGCCAGCTCGCGCTCCGATTCGCTGCGGATGCGGTCGGCCTTGGCATTGGCGTCCGCCACGATGTCCTCGGACTGGCGCTGGGCCGTCTCCACGGTCTGACGGGCCCGGCGCTCCGCGTCCGTCCGCAGCTTCTCGGCCTCCAGACGGAGCTGCTCGGCGCGGTGCTCGATCTCCGCGAGACGCTTCTCGGCCTTGGCCTGACGCGACGCCAGATCGCGCTCGGACTGCTCCCGCCGCTTGGCGAGGTTGGTCTCGAAGTCGGCCGCGGCCTGGGCCGCCTTGGCGCGGGTCTCCTCGAAGAGGGCGTCCGCCTCCTCGCGCTTGGACTGCGCGTCCTTCTGCGCCTCGCTGCGCAGCTGCTGGGCCTCGCCCTTCGCCTTGTCGACGATCCGGACGCCCTCGTCCTCGGCCTTCGCCTTGCGGTCGGCGGCGAACGACTCCGCGTCGTTGCGCACCTGCTGAGCGGCGGACTCGGCCAGCTCACGGTGCTGCTCGGCGGCGCGGCGGGCCTCCTCGCGCAGGTCCTTCGCCTCCTCCTCGGCGAGGCGGAGGATCTTCTCGACGCGCGCACCGAGGCCGGCGTAGGACGGCTCGGCGTCGGAGACCTGGGCCTGGGCGTTCTGCGTTTCGAGGTGGAGCTCCTCGATGCGCTTCTCCAGGGAGGTGATCCGGGACAGAGCGCTATCACGGTCGGCAACGAGCTTGGTGATGCGGTCGTCCACCTGGCCGCGGTCGTAACCACGCCGCACGAGCTCGAAGCCGAAGGGGGAGGAAGTGTCGCTCATGGGGTTCCTGTCGAATGAGACCGGTGAGGTGATAGAGGGAATCCTAGGGGCCGGAACGGCGTGTCATCGAGCGGATACCGGTTTGATCTGGAGAATGTCCAGCCTTTTGAGTGGCTAGCCGCCGGAGGACTTGCCGCTGGAACGTGTAACCCCGGCTGTGGCACCGGCTTTGACGCCGCTTCCGGAACCGCCGGACGGCTTGCCGCCGACAGGCGGCGCTTCAAATCCAAGCGCCTCCAATACATCCTGTACGCGGGAAATCTCGGCCTGAATGTCCTCGCGGCGCCGCATCAGTACGTCGAGTTCGCGCTTTCCGTCCTCGACCAGTTGCCTGGCCTCGGCCTCGGCCTCGGCCTTGATGGTCTCACCCTCGCGGGTCAGCCCGGCCTTCTTCTGCTCGGCCTCCTTCAGCAGGCCCTCGGCCCGCTTGACCGCCGAGATCCGCACCCGGCTCGCCTCCGAGTTGGCGTCCGCCAGCAGCTCTTTGGCCTTCTGCTCGGCCTCCTCGCGCTGCTCGGTCGCCGCCTTCATCAGATGGTCGACGCGCTCGCCCGTGGTCCGCATCTGCTCGGAGGTCTCCCGGCGGGCCCGCTCGTGCAGCTCCTCGACCTCGCTCTCGACCCGGGTACGCAGCTCCTCGCCGCGCTCCCTTATGGCCGTGGCGTCCCGGCGGGCGCCGATGAGCAGCTCATCGGCGTCCGTACGGGCCTTCTCCACCAGGGTGTTGCCCTCGACGGTCGCCTCGGCCACCAGCCGCTCGGCCTCCTGGCGGGCCGCGCCCACCATGGTGTCGGCCTGCTCCTCCGCCTCCAGGGCGGCGCGCAGCGCCTCCTCCTGGGCCTTGTTGACGAGCTGGTCCGCCTGCTCGGCAGCGTCCTTGCGGAGCTTGGCCGCCGCTTCCCGGGCCTCGTCCACGGTCCGGTCGGCCGCCGCGCGCGCGTCGGCGCCCAGCCGCTCGGCCGCCGCCTCGGCGTCCGCCCCGGCCCTGCGGCCCTCGGCCCTGATGCGCTCGGCGGCCTGCTGGGCCGCGCCCACCGCCTCGGTGGCGTCCGCGCGCAGCCGCTCCGCCTCCGCGGTCGCGTCGGCCACGAGCCGCTCGGCCCCGGCGCGGGCCTCGGTGCCGATCCGCTCGGCCTCCGTGCGGGCCTTGCCGATGAGCTGGTCCGCCTGCTCCGCCGCGTCCGAACGCTGCTTCCCGGCGGCCTGCCGCGCCTCGTCGAGGGTGCGCGCGCTCTCGGTCCTGATCCGCTCGGACTCCGCCGTCGCCTCGCCCACGAGCCGCTCGGCCTCCGTGGTGGCGGTGGTCACCCGCCGCTCGGCCTCGGCGGTCGCGGTGGTCACCAGCCGCTCGGCCTCGGCGGTGGCCGTGCCCACGAGCCGCTCGGCCTCGCCGCTCGCCTCGGCGATGAGCTGGTCGGCCTGCTCGGCGGCGTCCGAGCGCCGCTTGTCTGCGGCCTGGCGCGCCTCGTCGAGGACCTGCTGGGCCTCGGCGCGCATCCGCTCGCCCTCGGTGGTGGCCTCACCGACGAGCCGGTCCGCCTGGGCCGCGGCCTCGGAGCGGATGCGGTTGGCGTCGTCCCGGGCGTCGGCCCGGGTGCGGGACGCGTCCTGCTCGGCGGAGGCGACCGCGTCGGACGCCTCCGTCCGCATCCGCTGGGCGTACTCGGAGGTGTCCGCGCGCAGCCGGTCCGTCTCCGCGATGGCGTCGCCGACGGTCCGTTCGGCGAGCGCGTTCGCCGCCTCGGCCTCCTCCTGGGCACGGGCCCGCACACTGGCCGCGTCCTCGGCGGCCCGCTCGCGCTCGGCGTGGGCGTCGGAGCGGACCCGGTCCGCCTCGTCCTGCGCCTCGGCGCGGGTGCGCTCGGCCGCGTGCTCGGCCGCCGACCGCAGCCCGGTGATCTCCTGCTCGGCCTGCTCGTGCAGCCCGGCGACCGACTCCCGCACCTGACGGGCGGTCTGCTCGGCGGCCGTCACCAGCTCGGTGGCCCGGCCGTCGGCCTCCTCGACCAGCCGGTGCGCCTCGGTCTGGGCCTCCTCGACCCGCCGGCGCGCGGACCCGAGCAGCTCCTCGCTCTGCTCGCGGGCCCGCTCCCGCTCCTGGTCGGCCTCCGCGCGCGCCGAGGTGAGAATCTCCTCGGCCTCCCGGCGGCGGCGCAGCGCCTCCTCCTGCGCGGCGGCCAGTTCCTCCGCGGCCTCGGCGCCGATGCGCTCGGCGGCGGCGGCGGCCTCGGCGCGCAGCCGGCCGGCGGTCTCCTGGGCCTCGCTCCTGAGCCGCTCGGCCTCGTTCGCGGCGTCGCTGCGCAGCGTCACGGCGAGGCTCTCGGCCTCCGCGCGGGCGGTGGAGGCGTCCGCCGCCGCCTCGGTGCGGAGCCGGTCGGCCTCCTCGTCGGCCTGCGCCTGGAGCACACGGACGCGCTCGGCGGTCTCGCCGCGCAGCCGCTCGTTCTCCTCGGCGGCCTCCCGGCGGAGCCGCTCGCCCTCGGCGCGGGCCTCGGCGAGGCTCCGCTCGGCCGCCTCCAGCCGGGACTCGGCCTCGCCCTGGAGCCTGGACAGCTCCCGCGCGGCCTCCTCCTGACGGGCCGCCACGGCCCGCTCGGTCTCCTCGCGCGCCTCGGCGGCGGCCCGGTCGGCGGCCTCGCGCACCTCGTCGGCCTGCTCCCGCGACTCCTCGCGCAGCCGGTCGGCCTCGGCGCGGGTGCGCTCCAGGGTCTCCTCGGCCTGCCGCCGCAGCGCGGTCGCCCGCTCGATCGCCTCGGTGCGCTTGCGCTCGCTGTCGGCGTTCGCGGAGGAGCGCAGTTCATCGGCGTCGGTACGGGCCTTGGTGAGCAGCTCCTCGGCGGTGCTCGCGGCCTCCTCGATCTGCTGGACGGCCTCCCGGCGGGCCTCGCCCCTGATCCGCTCGCCCTCGGCGACGGCCTCGGAGCGCAGTTGCTCCGCCTCGCCGCGCAGCCGCCGCGCCTCCTCCTGGAGTTCGACGGTCCTGGCGCGGTACTCCTCGGTGTCGTCCTTGGCCGTGTCCTTCAGCTCGTCGGCCTGTTCGGCGGCCTCGCCGCGCAGCCGGTCGGCCTCCGCCTCGGCCTCGCCCCTGATCCGCTCGGCCTCCTCGCCCGCCTTGCGGGTGGTCTCCCGGGCGTCGTCGGAGGCCTTGGTGAGGATCTCCTCGGCGGCCCTGGCCGCCTTGGCGAGCTGGGCGGCGGAGTCCTCGGCCGCGACCGTGCGGGCCTTCTCGGCGGCGGTGGCGAGCTGCTTCTCGGCCTCGGCGCGGGCGTCCTCCAGGACCTGCTCGGCCTCGGTCTTGAGCGCCTCGGTCTCGCTGGTGGCCTCGGCGACCAGCCGGGCGATCTCCGCCTTGGCGGTGCGGGTGCGCTGCTCGGTGTCGGACTCGGCGGCCGTGAGCTGCCTGGTGACGGCGTCCCGGGCCTCGGTGAGCACCTTCTCGGCCTCCGACCGCGCCTCGCGCAGCCGCTCCTCGGCCTCCTGCATCCGCTGCTCGGCGGCCCGGCTCAGCTCCGTCGCCTGCGCACGGGCCTGGTCGGACTCGGCGGCGGTCGACGAGCGCAGCTGCTCGGCGTGGGTGGCGGCCTCCTGCGCCTGGCTGGAGGCGGCGTTGAGCATCCGCTCGGCGTCCTTGCGGGCGCGCAGCAGGATCGCTTCGGCTTCGGAGCGGGCCGCCTCGGTCTCGGCGCCGATCCTCCGGCGGGTCTCGTCGGCGGCCCGCTTGGCCTCCGTGCGGGCCTGCGCGAGCGACTGCTCGGCCTCGGCGCGGGACTCGTCGAGCAGCCGGCGGGCCTGGGACTCGGTGCGGGCGCGGAGCTGCTCGGCCCAGGCGACGTTCTCGTTGACATGCGCCTCGACGGTGTGGCGGCGCTCGGCCAGCTCCTGGTCGAGCCGCTGGCGGCGCTGGTTCGCCTCGGCGTGCAGCTCCGCCTGGAGCCGGGCCTGGTGCTCGGCGTGCTCCTGGAGGATGCGCTGGGTCTGGGCGCGCGCCTCCCGCAGCTCCCGCTCGGCGTCCTGGCGCATCTGGTCGGCCTGCACCTGGGCGTTACGGAGCAGCTGCTCGGACTGGTACCCGAGGTCGGCGCTGTCGTACGCGGGGCGGGACGCGAGGTTGCGGCGCGCCTCATGGAGCTTCGCGCGCAACACCTCGACCTGGTAGCCGAGGTCCTCGGCGTGCTGGACGGCCTTCTCCCGCTCGGTCTTCAGCCGGTCCATCTCGGCTTCGAACCGCGAGAGGTGGTCGTCGTCAGCTCGGTGGCTCTCCTGGCGTTCGTAGCCCCGCACTGCGCGGTCCCATCCGTCCCCTGGTCGCAACTGACTCCACACAAGCACCGTTCGCCCGCGAACGGCCCCCCGGGGAATGGTGACAGATCACTGTGAGAGGCCACGCAACGGCCCCGACCCGGCCCCGGCCCGGAATCGCCCACTCTACCGGGCCGGGAATCCTCAGGTCAGTGCTCTGTTGCAGAGGTGACGAGTTCGGTCAGCACCCCATGGCAGTCCTTGGGGTGCAGAAAGGTGATCCGGGAGCCCATCGAACCGGTCCTCGGCTCGTCGTAGAGGACGCGTACGCCCTTGCCGCGCACGGCCTCCGCGTCCGCGTCCACGTCCGCCGTGCCGAAGGCGATGTGATGGACTCCCTCGCCGTTCCTGGCCAGCCACTTTCCCACCGGGGAGTCCTCCCGGACCGGTTCGAGCAGCTGAATCCAGGAGGCTCCGCCGTCCGAGGTGCCGTTGATCCTCAGCATGGCCTCCCGTACGCCCTGCTCCTCGTTGACCTCCGTGTGGAAGACCTCGAAGCCGTACGTGGCCCGGTAGAACTCGACAGTTGTGTCGAGGTCGTGACAGGCGATCCCGATGTGGTCGATTCGCGTCAGCATCCGCCCAGTGGAGCGCCGCCGGGCCGGTTACGCAACGTGCGCGCGATCACACCGACGGGCCGGTGACCCGTGGCCGAACCGCTCAGTACATTTGAAGTAAACCCTCGTTCACTCCTCGGCCCCCGGGCCGGAAGGGGATCGTGTCTGATGTCTGGAACGACCGGTACCACCTCGGTGATCGTCGCGGGCGCCAGGACGCCCATGGGACGGCTCCTCGGCTCGCTCAAGTCCTTCTCCGGCTCCGACCTGGGAGGTTTCGCCATCAAGGCGGCGCTGGACCGGGCCGGGGTCGCCCCCGACCAGGTGCAGTACGTGATCATGGGCCAGGTGCTCCAGGCGGGCGCCGGGCAGATCCCGGCCCGCCAGGCCGCCGTCGCCGCCGGCATCCCGCTGAGCGTCCCCGCCCTCACGGTCAACAAGGTCTGCCTCTCCGGGCTCGACGCCATCGCGCTGGCGGACCAGCTGATCCGGGCGGGTGAGTTCGATGTGATCGTGGCCGGCGGCCAGGAGTCCATGACCAACGCCCCGCATCTGCTCCCCGGGTCCCGCCAGGGCTTCAAGTACGGCGCCGTCGAGATGCTCGACTCCATGGCCCACGACGGGCTCACCGACGCCTTCGAGAACATCGCCATGGGCGAGTCGACGGAGGCGCACAACACCCGGCTCGGCCTCGGCCGCCAGGAGCAGGACGAACTGGCCGCCCTCTCCCACCAGCGGGCCGCCGCCGCGGAGAAGAACGGCCTCTTCGCCCAGGAGATCACCCCCGTGGAGATCCCGCAGCGCCGGGGCGAGCCGGTCGTCCTCGACCGGGACGAGGGCATCCGCCCCGACACCACCGCGGAGTCGCTGGCCCGGCTCCGGCCCGCCTTCGCGAAGGACGGCACCATCACCGCGGGCAGCTCCTCGCAGATCTCCGACGGCGCCGCCGCGGTCGTGGTGATGAGCCGGGCGAAGGCGGAGGAGCTGGGCCTGGAGTGGATCGCGGAGATCGGCGCGCACGGCAATGTGGCGGGCCCGGACAACTCCCTCCACTCCCAGCCGTCCCACGCGATCCTGCACGCCCTGGGCAAGGAGGGCATCGGCGTCGGCGACCTCGACCTGATCGAGATCAACGAGGCCTTCGCGGCGGTCTCCGCGCAGTCCATGAAGGACCTCGGGGTGTCCCCGGAAAGAGTGAACGTCAACGGGGGTGCCATCGCGCTGGGGCACCCGATCGGCATGTCCGGCGCCCGGCTCGTGCTCCACTTGGCGCTGGAGCTGGGGCGCCGGGGCGGCGGTGTGGGCGCGGCCGCCCTGTGCGGCGGGGGCGGCCAGGGCGACGCCCTGATCCTGCGCGTACCGGCCAAGGGTTAAGGAGCAGCGAGATGGTGGACGTCCCCCAGCTGGTCGCCCAGGCGAGAGAGGGCAGGCCGAGGGCGGTGGCCCGGCTGATCTCGCTGGTGGAGGGGGCGTCCCCCCAGCTGCGCGAGGTGATGGCGGCCCTGGCCCCGCTGACCGGAGGGGCGTACGTGGTGGGCCTGACCGGCTCGCCGGGCGTCGGCAAGTCCACCTCCACCTCGGCGCTGGTGACCGCGTACCGCGGGGCGGGCCGGCGGGTCGGGGTGCTGGCCGTCGACCCGTCCTCGCCGTTCTCCGGCGGGGCGCTGCTCGGCGACCGGGTGCGGATGTCGGAGCACGCGTCCGACCCGGGGGTCTACATCCGCTCGATGGCCACCCGGGGGCACCTGGGCGGTCTCGCCTGGGCCGCCCCGCAGGCGATCCGCGTGCTGGACGCGGCCGGCTGCGAGGTGATCCTCGTGGAGACGGTCGGGGTGGGGCAGTCGGAGGTGGAGATCGCCGCCCAGGCGGACACCTCGGTGGTGCTGCTCGCGCCCGGGATGGGCGACGGCATCCAGGCCGCGAAGGCGGGCATCCTGGAGATCGGCGATGTCTATGTGGTCAACAAGGCCGACCGGGACGGCGCGGACGCGACGGCCCGGGAGCTGAACCACATGCTGGGCCTGGGCGAGGCCCGCGCGCCCGGTGACTGGCGCCCGCCGATCGTGAAGACGGTGGCGTCGCGGGGCGAGGGCATGGACGAGGTGGTCGAGGCCCTGGAGAAGCACCGGGCCTGGATGGAGGAGCACGACGCGCTCACGGCCCGCCGCACCCGCCGTGCGGCGGGCGAGGTGGAGACCATCGCGGTCACCGCCCTGCGGGAGCGCATCGGCGACCTCCACGGCGACCGCAGGCTCGACGCCCTGGCGGCCCGGATCGTCGCCGGTGAGCTCGATCCGTACCGAGCGGCGGACGAGCTGGTGGCGGGGGTGACCGGCTCCTGAGCGTGCGCTGACGCACCGCGCCCCGGCGGCCCGGCCGGGAATCGTGTCCGGGCCGGGCCGCCGGGGCGCGGTGGGTGCGCTGATCAGCTGTCGTCGCGGTCGTCGTTCCGGTCGTCCGCGTCATCGCGGTCGTCCCGGTCGTCGCCGTCCTTGTCGTCGCGGTCGTCGCGGTCGTCGTCCCGGTCGCCCTTGCCGTCGCGGTCGTCGTCCCGGTCATCCCGGTCATCACGGTCGTCGCGGCTGTCGTCCCGGTCGTCCGCGCCGTCGTTGCGGTCGTCGTCCCGCGCCAGCGTCGCCTTCGCCGTGGTCGCGTCGACCCGGACCTCGTGCTCGCCGCCCTTCTCGCCGCGGATCTCGATCTCCCAGTGGCCGTCGTCGAACTCGACCTCGGTCACCGTGCCCGGGCGGAAGGAGAGCGCCGCCGCACTGGCCCGCTCGGCGTCCACGCCGGCCTCGCGCACCGCGTCGTCGCGGTCGTCCCGGCTGTCGTCCCGGTCGTCCTTGTCGTTCCGGTCGTCGTCGCGGTCGTCGTCCTGGACCGGCGCCGAGGCCTTGCCGCTCTCCGCGTCGACCCGCACCTCGTGGCCGCGGCCCCGGGTGTCCACGACCTCGACCTCCCACTGCCCGTCGCCGTCGTCGTCCCGGCCGACCGACTCCACCACGCCCGACTTCTTCTCCAGCGCGGCGCTCACCGCTTCGGCCGCGGTGATCTTCGAGGTGGGCGCCGAGCCGTCCCCGGACGCCGCCACGGCGGTGAAGGCACCCCCGCCCACCAGGGCGGCGACGGCGACGGCGACGGCGATCTTGCGCTTCATGAGGGGTCCTCCCGGATCGGGTTGCTTCGACGGGGACCAATCTGGCCGGGCGAGGCTGAACGCAACCTGAAGCCACCTGAAGCGATCTTCAGCTTCGGTTTGCGACCCTGTGCACATGCGTTTGTTGATCGTGGAGGACGAGAAGCGGCTCGCCATCTCCCTCGCCAGGGGGCTGACGGCCGAGGGCTACGCCGTGGACGTGGTCCACGACGGGCTCGAAGGGCTCCACCGGGCCTCCGAGGGCTCCTACGACCTCCTCATCCTCGACATCATGCTGCCGGGCATGAACGGCTACCGCGTCTGCGCCGCCCTGCGCGCCGCCGGCGACGAGGTCCCCATCCTGATGCTCACCGCCAAGGACGGCGAGTACGACGAGGCGGAGGGGCTCGACACCGGCGCCGACGACTATCTGACCAAGCCCTTCTCGTATGTCGTGCTGGTCGCCAGGGTCAAGGCCCTGCTGCGCCGCCGGGGCCGCTCCGGCGGCTCGCCCGTGCTGACCGTCGGCGATCTGCGGGTGGAGACCTCCGCCCGCCGGGTCTTCCGGGGCGAGGACGAGGTGGCCCTCACCGCCAAGGAGTTCGCGGTGCTCGAACAACTCGCCGTGCGCGCCGGGGACGTGGTCAGCAAGGCCCAGATCCTCGAACACGTCTGGGACTTCGCCTACGACGGCGACCCCAACATCATCGAGGTCTACATCAGCGCCCTGCGCCGGAAGCTGGGCGCCCCGCGCATCCAGACCGTGCGCGGGGCCGGCTACCGGCTGGTGGCCGCGCGATGAGATCCGTACGCGCCCGGGCCGCGCTCGGCGCCACCGTGGTGGTCGCCGTCGCGCTGATCGCCGCCGGCCTCTCCGTCCTGCTGCTGCTCCGGTCCAACCTCATCGGCGCCGCCGACCTCCAGGCCGAGGTCACCGCCCGCGAGACGGCCTCCCGGTTCGCTCTCGACCGCGAGCCCGACCTCTCCGACGGGGAGGAGCGGCCCCTCCAGATCGTGGCCGGGAACGGCTGTGTGCTCGCCGCGAGCCGGGGCCTGGAGAAGATCTCCGGCACCGGCAGCGACCAGCCGCGCGCACAGTCCTGCGACCGGGGCGACGACTCCGGCGACGGGGACCGGGACGACGACCGGGGCGAGGACGACCGGAACGACGACGAGCCCGATCCCGGCCAGATCGAGGCGGGCCCGGCCGCCTTCACCAGCGGCAGCGCCACGGTGCGCGGCGACACCGCCTCGTACCGCTTCGCCGCCGTCGAGGCGACCCGGGGCGACGACGGGACCACCGCCACCGTCTACGCGGGTGCGCCCCTCGCCACCGAGCAGGGCGCGGTGGAGACCGTGCGCGACGCCATGCTGGTCGGCCTCCCGGTGCTGCTCCTGGTCGTCGGATCGGTGACCTGGCTGGTGACCCGGCGCGCGCTGCGGCCCGTCGAGGGCATCCGCGCCGAGATGGCGGCCATCACGGCCTCCGCCGATCTCTCCCGGCGCGTCCCGGTGCCCGGCTCCCGGGACGAGGTGGCCAGGCTCGCCCGTACGACCAATGAGACGCTCGCCGCCCTGGAGTCCTCCGAGGAGCGCCAGCGGCGCTTTGTCGCGGACGCCTCGCACGAGCTGCGCAGCCCCATCGCCTCGCTCCGCACCCAGCTGGAGGTGGGCGCGGCCCACCCCGAGCTGCTGGATGTGCCGGGCGCGGTGGAGGACACCGTACGGCTCCAGCAGCTCGCCGCCGATCTGCTGCTGCTGGCGCGGCTGGACGCCGGGGAGAAGCCGGGTCTGGCCCGGCTGGATCTGGGGGCGCTGGTGTCCGAGGAGGCGTCACAGCGGATGAGCGACCGGATTCCGGTGATGGTGGAGGCGGTTCCGGGCCTGGAGGTGAGCGGTTCGCGCTCCCAGCTCGCCCGGGTGCTCGGCAATCTGCTGGACAACGCCCAGCGGCACGCGGCCACCGCCGTCTCCGCGACGGTCCGCGGGGACGGCCGGCAGGTGGTGCTCGCGGTCGCCGACGACGGCGCGGGGGTGCCGGAGGCGGAGCGGGAGCGGATCTTCGAGCGGTTCGTCCGGCTCGACGACGCCCGCACCCGGGACGACGGCGGCGCCGGGCTCGGCCTCGCGATCGCCCGCGATGTGGCCGAGCGGCACGGCGGCAGCCTCACCGTGGGCGGGGCGGCGGCCGGCGGCGCGCTCTTCGAGCTCCGCCTGCCCGCCGCCCCCGCCGGGCCCGGGCCGGAGGAAGGTTCCCACGACCTCCCGTCCGGATCTCGCCCGGCCCGCCGGCCCGGCCCGCCCGCTCCGGACGGAAGACCCTAGCTCTTGCCGCGCTTGCCGCGGAGGTGGTCGGCGACCGGGGCGAGCGACTGGCGCAGATCGGCCAGTGCCTCCGGCGTCATCAGGTCGATGAAGTGTTTCCGTACGGATGCCACATGGTGCGGTGCCACCTTCCGCATGGTCGTCATGCCGTCGTCGGTGAGGACCGCGTAGAGGCCGCGCCGGTCCGATTCGCAGTTCTCCCGGCGGACCAGACCGGCGCTCTCCATCCGGGTGATCTGGTGGGAGAGCCGGCTCTTGGACTGGAGGGTGGCGGCGGCGAGGTCGCTCATCCGCATCCGGTGCTCGGCCGACTCGGAGAGATTCACCAGGATCTCGTAGTCGTTGTTGGTGAGGCCGAATGGCTGGAGGTCCTTTTCGAGCTGGTGCATCAGCAGCCTGCTGACGTCCAGGTGGGCGCGCCAGGTGCACTGCTCGTCTTCGCTCAGCCAGCGAGTGGCCGTCTCGGTCTCCATATATGGATTCTACCTAAGAAGTTGAAATGCGGACAAAATTGGGGAGGAGAATTTCGGAGGCTCGGGGATCTCCGAGGGTGCCGCGCCGGACGCCCGCGATGGCGGGACCGCCCGGCCGCCTGCACAGGGGCTCAGTACGGTGCCCGCAGCGTACTGGGGGCGCAGGCGTTCGACGTCACACTCCGCAGATTACCGCTCACAGGCCGAAGCGGCGCTGGAGATCACCCAGCTGGCCCGGGAGCCGGGGCGCCGCCCCGGGATGACCCGCCCCGCCCCCGGCTCCCCCGGGCACCCCCGGCTGCCCGGGCGGCGCGCCCGTCGCGGTCTCCGGCAGCAGCGCCTCCGTCGACTGGAGCAGCACCGTCCCCGCGCCCGCGAACTCGAACTGGTGCTCCTCCCCGGAGGCCCCGCCGAGCCCCGTCAGCGCCCGCACCCCGCCCATCACCCCGGTCATATAGCCGTGGTCGTAGTGATGACAGGGGGAGGGGCAGTCCGCCCAGCCCACCAGCGCCTGCGGGTCCACCCGGATCGGCGGCTCCATGAACACCACCGGGCCGTTCGAGGCGGCCACGAACCTCCCCGTCCCGATCAGGGTGAGAAAGCCCGGCACGATCGACTGCTTCAGCGCCAGCGAGGGCTGGTACGCCAGCAGATTCCCGGCCCGGATCGTCAGATTCCCCTCGTCCAGGTCGAAGGAGTTCACATCGAACGCGCGGTCCGCGAGCAGCATCTTCCCGCTGCCCTCCGCCACCACCCAGTCCCCGGCGTGCAGCGGCGAGTGGAACGAGGTCCGCAGCAGCCGGTCGAGCCGGCCGTGGCCGATGCCGTTGAAGTCGATCCGCCCGTAATAGGCGATCATCTTCCCCTTCTGGAGGAACCACTGCCCGCCCTTCAACTCCACACAGAAGGTGTACGGGTTGACGTTGTCGTCACTCGGCAGGGTCATCGGGTCCCAGATCACCGGTGTGCTCACAGCTTCTCCTCCGACGCCTGGACGAACACCGCACCGCTGCCGCTCAGCTCCAGCTGGAACGCCTCGCCCGAGCCGCGCCCCACCATGTCGCGCCAGCCCAGCGCCGTGGAGAGCCTGTTCCGCACCTCGCCGTGGTGGGCCACATACGCCTGGGGATCGACATGGACCGGGCGCTCCGGCCGGATCGGCAGCTCGATCACCCCGCCGTGCGCCATCACCGCGACCGTGCCGTGGCCGCGCAGCGTGGTGGTGAAGAGCCCCTGGCCGCTCACCTGTCCGCGCACCATGCCCATGACCCCGCCCTGCGAGCCCAGGAACAGCGTCCCCTGCTCCAGCGAGCCGTCGAAGGCGAGCAGCCGGTCCGCCTCCACGCAGAGGGTGTCACCGGTGAGGCCGATGAGCTGGATGTGGTGGCCGCCGTGGCCGAAGAGAACGGTGCCGGCCCCCTCCACGGTCATCAGGGGTGTCGCCTCGTTCGCCACCCGGCGGCCGATCATCGACGCCAGACCGCCCTGGCCGCCCTGGGTGTTCGGGGTGAAGGAGACCTCGCCCCGGTACGCCAGCATCGCGCCGCGCTGGCTGTACAGCCGCTGCCCGGGGGTGATCGTCGCCTCCACCATCCGGGAGTTGATCTCGCGGAACGGCATCAGACCTCCCCTCCGACCGTGTTGCGCTCGCTCGGCTGGACGTAGACGAGCCCCTCGCCCTCGAACCGGATCTGGAACGCCTCGCCGCCGCCCTCGCCCATCAGCGTGCGGAAGGTCACACCGGACTGGAAGCTCTGCCGCAGGCCGCCCTGGTGGGCGATGTACGCGCCGGGGTCCACCGAGAGCGGGTACCGCTCGGTCACCCGGAGCGCCACCGCCGGGCCGTCGGACATGATCGCGACCTGGCCGCTGCCCTCGACGGTGGTGGTGAAGAGGCCGTTCCCGCTCGCCCCGCCGCGCAGCCCGGTGAAGCTGGTGCCGGTGCGCAGCGCGGCGTCCGCGCAGAGGAGGTTGCTGGACTCGACATGGAGTCTGTCGCCGTCCAGCCGCACGAGGTTGATCTCCGAGGCGCGGTCGGCGAACCAGCAGGTGCCCTCCCCCTTCACCTCCATCAGCGTCATCTGCTCGCCGGTGATCCGGCGGGTGACCATGCCGCGGATGCCCTCACCGCCGCCGGACAGCTTCTTGAAGGCCATCCGGCCGTCGTAGGCGACCATCGACCCGTTCTTCGCTTTGACGGCGTCGCCGGTCATGCCGACCGCGAGCACCTTGCTCCCCTGGAGCCGGAACGTTGCCACCCAGCGAAGGTAACCGGTCGATGCCGACCCCGCACAAAGCCCTGGCAAAGGCGGCTGAGACAATGGCGAGGCGCTTGTGAGCGCATTCACAAGATCGTCTCCCGTCGTCCCCTCCGAAGGTGCCTCCGTGGACATCAAGACCGCCTCGTCCCTCCACCGCCTCCGTCTGGTCTCCGCCCCGGAGGCCATCTCCTTCATCCTGCTGATGATCGCCTCGGTGCTGAAGCGCACGACGGAGTTCAACGCGGTTCCGGCGCTCGGCATGATCCACGGCATTCTCTTCGTCATCTACGTGCTGTTCTGGCTGGACGCCTGGAACCGCACCAAGTGGGACCTGAAGACGGCGGCGCTGTACTTCATCCTCTCCGTCATCCCCTTCGGCGGCTTCGTGGCCGAGCGCAAGCTCAAGCGCGCCGCCGACGACGAGGTGATCGCCTCGCGCGCCCGCCAGGTCGGCAACGCCACCGCGTAACCGGCGCACTTCCCGGTACGGGCGTGAGCGGGGCGGGCCGCGCTCACGCCCGTACGCATGTCCGCCGCCGTGCCCGTGGGGCGGGGAGGACCGAAGGGCGAGACAAGGCGTACCGGCACGTGGTCGCTGGGTAGGGTCGACGCGTGTCCAAGCCGCTCAGCCTCGCCTTCGACCCCATCGCCCGCGCCGACGAACTGTGGCGGCAGCGCTGGGGCCCCGTCCCCTCCATGGCCGCCATCACCTCGATCATGCGCGCGCACCAGATCCTCCTGGCCGGGGTCGATGCCGTGGTCAAGCCGTACGGACTGACCTTCGCGCGGTACGAGGCGCTGGTGCTGCTCACCTTCTCCAAGGCCGGTGAGCTGCCCATGTCCAAGATCGGCGAGCGGCTGATGGTCCATCCGACATCGGTGACCAACACCGTGGACCGGCTGGTCAGATCCGGTCTCGTCGGCAAGCGGCCCAACCCCAACGACGGCCGGGGCACCCTCGCCGCCATCACCGACAAGGGGCGGGAGGTCGTGGAGGCGGCCACCCGGGACCTGATGGAGATGGAGTTCGGACTCGGCGCCTACGACGCCGAGGAGTGCGCGGAGATCTTCGCGATGCTCCGCCCGCTGCGGGTCTCGGCGCAGGACTTCGAGGAGCGCTAGCGCGCCCCCGGCCGGTGCCGCCCCGGGCGCGGGACGGCCGGTACGTCCCGTTACGCTCGGGGCCATGAAACAAACCGTGCTGACCCGCTACCGGGTGATGGCGTACATCACCGCCGTCTGGCTGCTCGTCTTCACCGTCGCCATCGTGCTGAAGTACGGCTTCGAGACCGGCGACACCATGATGATCTCGCAGATCCACGGTGTTCTCTTCATCGTCTATGTCATCTTCGCCTTCGATCTGGGCTCCAAGGCGAAGTGGCCCTTCGGCAAGCTGCTCTGGGTGCTGGCCGCCGGCTGCATCCCCGTGGCCTCGTTCTTCGTCGAGCCGAAGATCACCCGTGAGGCGCGCGCGCTGATCGCGGACGGCAGCGCCGTGAAGGCCGGGGCGTAGGGGTCCCGAGCGGACCCCGGACCCCGGACCCCGGGCCCCGGGCCCCGGCACCCCGGACCCGCGGCACCCCGGCCCCCCGGCGGACCCGGTGGTCCGGCCCGCGCGGGCTCCCGCCGCCGCAGGCGCACGGCCTGCGGCGGAGCGATCCCTGTGGTGATCGTCCGCCCCTCCCGCCACTCCCACGGCGCGTTTCCATCGACATTTACTAGGACGTCCTAGTAAATTTGTTTCCATGGACGCTGAAGCGATGGAGGAAGGCCGCCGGCGCTGGCAGGCCCGCTACGACACGGCACGGAAGCGGGACGCCGATTTCTCGACGCTCTCCGGCGACCCGGTGGAGCCCGTCTACGGCCCCCGGCCGGGCGACACCTACGAGGGATTCGAGCGCATCGGCTGGCCCGGCGAGTACCCCTTCACCCGGGGACTCCACCCGACCGGCTACCGGGGCCGCACCTGGACCATCCGCCAGTTCGCCGGCTTCGGCAACGCCGAGCAGACCAACGAGCGGTACAAGATGATCCTCGCGGCCGGCGGCGGCGGGCTCTCCGTCGCCTTCGACATGCCGACCCTCATGGGCCGCGACTCCGACGACGCCCGCTCGCTCGGCGAGGTCGGCCACTGCGGGGTCGCCATCGACTCCGCCGCCGACATGGAGATCCTCTTCCAGGGCATCCCGCTCGGCGAGGTCACCACCTCCATGACGATCAGCGGCCCGGCCGTCCCCGTCTTCTGCATGTACCTGGTCGCCGCCGAGCGCCAGGGCGTCGACCCCGCCGTGCTCAACGGCACCCTCCAGACGGACATCTTCAAGGAGTACATCGCCCAGAAGGAGTGGCTCTTCCAGCCCGAGCCCCATCTGCGCCTCATCGGCGACCTGATGGAGCACTGCACCCGCGCCATCCCCGCGTACAAACCGCTCTCGGTCTCCGGCTACCACATCCGCGAGGCGGGGGCGACGGCCGCGCAGGAGCTGGCGTACACCCTCGCCGACGGCTTCGGCTATGTGGAGCTGGGGCTCAGCCGGGGCCTGCCGGTGGACACCTTCGCCCCCGGTCTCTCCTTCTTCTTCGACGCCCATCTCGACTTCTTCGAGGAGATCGCCAAATTCCGCGCGGCCCGCCGCATCTGGGCCCGGTGGATGCGCGATGTCTACGGCGCGAAGACCGACAAGGCGCAGTGGCTCCGCTTCCACACCCAGACCGCCGGGGTCTCGCTCACCGCGCAGCAGCCCTACAACAACGTGGTGCGCACCGCCGTCGAGGCCCTCTCCGCCGTCCTCGGCGGCACCAACTCGCTCCACACCAACGCCCTGGACGAGACCCTCGCCCTCCCCAGCGAGCAGGCCGCCGAGATCGCCCTGCGCACCCAGCAGGTGCTGATGGAGGAGACCGGCGTCGCCCATGTCGCCGACCCGCTCGGCGGCTCCTGGTACGTCGAGCAGCTCACCGACCGGATCGAGGCGGACGCCGAGCGGATCTTCGACCGGATCAGGGAGCGCGGGGAGCGGGCCCACCCCGACGGCCGGCACCCCATCGGGCCGATGACCTCAGGCATCCTGCGCGGCATCGAGGACGGCTGGTTCACCGGCGAGATCGCCGAATCGGCCTTCCGCTACCAGCGCTCGCTGGAGAAGGGCGAGAAGCGGGTGGTGGGCGTCAATGTCCACCACGGCTCGGTCACCGGCGACCTGGAGATCCTGCGGGTCAGCCACGAGGTCGAGCGCGAGCAGGTCCGGTCGCTGGCGGAGCGCCGGCAGCACCGCGACGACTCGGCCGTCCGCTCGGCGCTGGAGGCGATGCTCGCGGCGGCCAGGGACGGGACGAACATGATCGAGCCGATGCTGGCGGCGGTCCGCGCGGAGGCGACCCTCGGCGAGATCTGCGACGCGCTGCGGGTGGAGTGGGGCACCTACACCGAGCCGCCCGGCTTCTGAGGCCCGCGGCCGGGGGCCCGGCTCACCACCGCGGGGACGTGAGCCCCGACAGCAGCAGCAGGGTGAAGGCCCGGGCCCAGGCAGCGTCCACCGGCTCCGCGCTCACCAGCGTCCGGTGGACGACGGCGCCCGCGATCACATCGAAGACCAGATCCGCGTTGCGCTCGGCCGCCGCCGGATCGTCCTCGTACGGCAGCTCGCCGCGCGCCTGCGCCCGTTCCCGGCCCTGGAGGACCAGCCGCTTCTGCCGGTCCACGATCGCCGAGCGGATGCGCCGGCGCAGCGCCTCGTCCCGGGTGGCCTCGGCGACCACCGCCATCAGCGCCGTGCGCGCCTCGGGGCGCTGGAGCAGCGCGGCGAACTGGAGCACCATGGCCTCGACCTCGGCGGTGAGGCTGCCGAGGTCGGGCAGGGCGAGTTCGTCGAAGAGCACCGCGACGGCGTCCACCACCAACTCGCTCTTCCCCGGCCAGCGGCGGTAGAGGGTGGTCTTGGCGACCCCGGCCCGGGTGGCCACATCGCCCATGGTCAGCTTCGACCAGCCCAGTTCGACCAGTGCGGCCCGGGTCGCGTCGAGGATGGCGCCGTCGGCCCCGGCGCTGCGGGGCCGCCCCGGGAGTCCGGTGCGCGTCGGTTCACGAGCGGGCTGGCTGTGCATGACGGCGACCATACCGGTGGGTACGCCCCCCGGTGTGAGCCAGTTCACCGGGGGGATCTCACAGGTCGCGGGGGCGGGGGAGTTACGCTACGAGGCGTAGCGAAAGCCCTCACCGGCTCCGCGACAACCACTGGGCGCGGGGTGGGGACCCCGCGCCGCCGGAGCACGACTGTCCGGCCCGGTGGCCGCACTTTTCCCATGCGCGCGCGGAAGGGGGAGGATGTACTCATGCAGCCTAGGAACATGTCCATGAGCGGCGTCGTCGACCTCGCCGCAGTGAAGGCGGCCGGAGAGGCCAAGGCGAAGGCGGAAGCGGCCCGCGCCGAGTCCGCCCGCACGGGTGGTGCCCCCGCCGTGTCGCCCGCCAGTCTGGTGATCGACGTCGATGAGGCGGGCTTCGAGCGCGAGGTGCTCCAGCGGTCCGCCGAGGTCCCGGTCGTCCTCGACTTCTGGGCCGAGTGGTGCGGTCCGTGCAAGCAGCTCAGCCCGCTGCTGGAGCGGCTGGCACAGGAGTACAACGGCCGTTTCGTGCTGGCCAAGGTCGATGTCGACGCCAATCAGATGCTGATGCAGCAGTTCGGTATCCAGGGAATTCCCGCCGTCTTCGCGGTGGTCGCCGGCCAGGCGCTGCCCCTCTTCCAGGGCGCGGCACCCGAGCAGCAGATCCGCCAGACGCTCGACCAGTTGATCCAGGTGGCCGAGGAGCGCTTCGGCCTGACCGGGATCGCGGTGGACCCGGAGGCGGCCGGCGCCGAGTCCGGTGCCGCCGACGAGGCCCCCGTCCCGGCCGGTCCCTACGACGCGCTCCTGGAGGCCGCCGTGGCGGCCCTGGACGCCGGAGACTTCGGCGGCGCGGTCCAGGCGTACCGGAATGTGCTCTCCGACGACCCCGGCAACACCGAGGCCAAGCTCGGTCTGGCGCAGGCCCAACTCCTCGGCCGGGTGCGCGACATGGATCAGCAGAAGGTCCGCGAGGAGGCCGCCGGGAAGCCGGCCGATGTGGCCGCGCAGCTCGCCGCCGCCGATCTGGACCTGGTCGGCGGCCATGTGGAGGACGCCTTCGGCCGGCTGGTCGAGACGGTGCGCCGCACGGCGGGCGACGACCGGGACGCGGCGCGGGTGCGGCTGCTCGAACTCTTCGAGGTGATCGGCCCCGACGATCCCCGGGTGACGGCGGCCCGGCAGGCGCTCGCCAGGGTGCTGTTCTGAGCCATATTCCTCAACTCCCGCGCGGACGTTCCGTTCTGTCGGGAGTGTGGTGATTCACGGCGGTGGTGCTGATCGGGCACCACCGCCGTTCTGGCGAAAGGGTGACACCGGGCGCCCGCTCTTTCTCCGGATTTGATCATTCCGGTCCCTGTTACTCGTGGTAAGTCAACAGGATTTCTCTGTCCGTTTATCGATGGCATTGGCCCCTTCTGGTGCCACACTCGGCTTCACCCTGTGTGGCCGCTCGGCAACTGTCGTCGGTGGCGTGGTGATCGACCCGTTACCAGTGGGTAACGACCCCCCTTGTGCCCCGGCCGGGAATGGACCACGATCGGTGACGCTCGGTCCACTTCCGCACCAGCCCGGCACCCAGCCGCGCCCGCGGTCCTGGGTCCCCACCGGGCCGGCCGGCGCCAGTGACGCGGGCCGTGGACAGGGGGGTTCCCGCCGAACCGGGCGGGGCCTGTCCGATTCGGTTGTGCGTGATGCGTCAGGCGCGACCAGTGGTTGTCGCTCGGGGGTGATCGCCGGTGTTTCGGACGCGGTACGTGGCTGAAAGCGCGGGCGCTCTCCTTCCCGAGGACGTAGCACTTCTCCCATCCCAGGACGGACGTCCGCGTCCGGACCGGAGATGTACGTCCGAGAAGGAGGAAAGTCATGGAGTCTGTGACTCGTGGCGGAACCAGATGGAAGCGGTTCGCCCTGGTCATGGTGCCGAGTGTGGCCGCGACGGCCGCGATAGGCATCGGTCTGGCACAGGGGGCGCTGGCAGCGTCGTTCGCGGTGTCGGGCCAGGAGTTCAAGGTCTCGACCGGGTACCTCGACGGTGCCGGGTTCTCCCAGTACGGCGGCGTCGACGTCGGCTACAAGGAGATGGAGGGAGACGAGAAGGTCCCGCGCGCGGTGGCCGTCTCCACCTTCAAGAGCGCGAAGATCGAGGACATGTGTCAGTCGGTCGTCACCGACGTGCCGATTCTCGGGAAGATCACCCTCAAGCTGAAGGCGGGCGAGGACCGGGCCAAGCCCGTCCGCGCGGAGAACCTCTACCTGGACATCTCGCAGCTGGACGCGGACGCCAAGTTCACGAACATCGACATCGGTGTCGCCGCCAAGGACACCGACAAGCCCGGGACCGGCAAGGGTCCCGCCGTGGCCGATGGCACCGGCAACGGCTTCGCCCAGCAGGCCGACCGGGCCCAGCTGTGGGGCGTCAAGCAGAAGGCGTGGGCGACCACGGCCGGAAGTTTCACCCTCAACGGTCTGAGCATGCGCCTCCACCGCGGCAGCGGTGAAGGTGTCGAGTGCTTCTGACGGTGACCCCGTCGCGGGTGGGCGGGGAGCGCTCCCCACCCACCCGCTCACCTCCTCACACAGCAACACCAGTTCCAGGGAGCTGTTTTCATGAGCGCCGAGTCCATGGCCACGGAGCAGAACGAGCACTTTCTCCGCGTCTTCCGGCGTCGGTTCCGTGACTGGCGGGGCCAACGGCCCTTCTGGGCGGGCCTCTTCACCCTCCTCGGCGGCATCCCGATCGCCTACTTCCCCTACGCGAGCATGGAGTTCGGCAATCTGACGCTCTCCATGACGACCACCACGGGGTCGGGCGCGCTGATCATCGGTGTGCTGTTGGTCACCCTCGGGCTGACGATGTGGTTCCACCACATCGTGCGGGTCTTCGCGGGGGTCGCGTCGATCCTGCTCGCCCTGGTCTCGATTCCCATCGCCAATCTGGGCGGATTCATCGTCGGCTTCCTCTTCTCGCTGGTGGGCGGTGCCCTCTCGATCTCCTGGGCGCCCGGCGGGGAGCGGCCCGCCGAACCGGGGAGCAGAGCGCAGGCCGGCCCGGCCCGGCCGTGGGACGCGACCGGGTCCGACGCGAGAACACCCGGGACCACCACCGAACCCGACGGCGGGAGGAACAGTGCAGGGTGAGCCCACACGGTCGGCGGACACCGGGGACGACGGCGCCCGCACCAGAAGAGGTCCACGGCACGCGGCCCCCCGCAAGTCCCTGCTCGCCAAGCTCCAGCGCCCGGCCGGCAAGGCGATAGCCCTGGCGGCGATGCCGACCGCGGTCCTGGTGGGCATGGGGCTCACACCCCGGCCGGCGCTCGCGGAGGACAAGGACATCCCCTACGCGCCCGGCCCCTGTGTGACCCGCTCCGACGAGCCGTCCGCGCCGGCGTCCCCGCCGGATTCGGCGAAGCCCTCGCAGAGCCCTTCGCCGTCGCCGTCCGCCACCCCCACCGCTTCTCCTCCCGCTCCGACCCCGGGTGAGCCGTCCGGCGGGCCGTCGGGCGAACCGTCCGGCGGGCCGACCGCGGCCGGGGAGCCGGAGCCCGCCGGGAGCCCCTCCGCGTCGCGGTCCGGGGGCGCGGGGCCGGAGCACCCGGCGAGGGACCCCGCCCCCGGCCGGCCGGGGGCGGCCTCGGCGGCACCGGCCCGCTCCCCGTCCGCCGCCGGGGCGGAGCCCGGCGGGGAACGGCCCCGCGACCCGCTCGATCCGGGCGAGGCGCTCGGGGAGATCCTCGGCCGCCCGGGCGGCCAGCCGCCCCCCGCCTCCTCCCCGTCCACCGCCCCCGCCACCGGGAAGCCGCCCGGGAAACCCGCCCCGAGCCCGTCCCGGAATCCCTCCGGGAGTCCCTCCGGGAGTCCTTCCCCGAGTCCGTCGGCGAAGCCCTCCGCCGCGTCCTCCGGGCGGCCGGGGACCGACGAGGCCGCGGAGAAGACCCGGAAGGCCATCGAGGACGCCGCCGGCGCGGCGGGCGCGACCGTCGAGGAGCTGCCCGAGGAGGCCAGGGGCACCGAGCCCAGGAAGGACGAGGCCATCCCCGAGGGTGCCAAGCCCCGCTTCCCCTGCCCCACCCCCGACCCTCAGGCGCTCGCCGACGCCCGCGCCGAACCCGGCATCCCCCTGGTCCCCGACGACCCCTGGGTGCTGGAGAGTTCCCTGCTCACCCTGACCGGCCTGGACTACCACGGCATCGTGGAGGTCACCACGGGCGGCGGCAAGGTCAAGAAGGCCCTCAAGTTCACCGCGCGCGCCGTCGACATCAAGGATCTGCACCAGCTGGTGAGGGGCCCTATCGGCACCACCATCCACGTCGAGGCCCGCAAGGGCTCCACCTCGACCATCCGCGACAGCACGGTGACGATGTACACCGAGGAGCTGAAGGGCAATCTCTTCGGTCTGATCCCGGTCACCTTCAGCCCCCGGACCCCGCCGCCCGTCAATGTCCCCTTCGCCTTCTTCACCGATGTCCGGGTGGTGCAGGCCGGACAGTTCGGGGGGACGCTGACGGTGCCGGGGCTGAGCAACCACCTCACGGGCGGTGACGCGGGCCGCTGAGCCGCGGGGCGCCGGGAAGACCAGTGGGCCGTGCCCTCCCCGTACCGGCGGTACGGGGAGGACACGGCCCACGGCGGACGTGCGCGGCGGCTACGCCTCGCGGCCCAGGTGGTGCACCCGCACCATGTTCGTCGTACCGGGGACGCCGGGGGGCGAGCCGGCCGTCATCACCATGGTGTCGCCGTCGTTGTAGCGCTGGAGCTTCAGCAGCTCGGCGTCGACCAGGTCGACCATCTCGTCGGTGTTCGCCACATGCGGCACCACGAAGGACTCCACGCCCCAGCTCAGCGAGAGCTGGTTGCGTGTCGACTCCTCGGTCGTGAAGGCCAGGATCGGCTGACACGCGCGGTAGCGGGAGAGCCGGCGGGCCGTGTCGCCGGACTTGGTGAAGGCGATCAGGGCCTTGCCGTCCAGGAAGTCCGCGATCTCACAGGCGGCGCGGGCGACCGAACCGCCCTGGGTACGGGGCTTCTTGCCGGGGACCAGGGGCTGGAGGCCCTTGGACATCAGCTCCTCCTCCGCCGCCGTGACGATCTTCGACATCGTCTTGACCGTCTCGATGGGGTAGGCGCCCACGGACGACTCGGCGGAGAGCATCACCGCGTCCGCGCCGTCCAGGATCGCGTTGGCCACATCGGAGGCCTCCGCGCGCGTCGGACGGGAGTTGGTGATCATCGACTCCATCATCTGGGTCGCCACGATCACCGGCTTGGCGTTGCGCCGGCAGAGCTCGATCAGACGCTTCTGCACCATGGGGACCTTCTCCAGCGGGTACTCCACCGCCAGGTCGCCGCGGGCCACCATCACACCGTCGAACGCCATCACGACGTCCTCCATGTGGGCGACGGCCTGCGGCTTCTCCACCTTGGCGATGACGGGGACCCGGATGCCCACCTCGTCCATCACCTTGTGGACGTCCTTGATGTCATGGGCGTCCCGGACGAAGGAGAGCGCCACCATGTCGCAGCCCATCCGCAGGGCGAAGCGCAGGTCCTCGATGTCCTTCTCGGAGAGCGCGGGGACATTGACCGCCGCGCCGGGCAGGTTGATGCCCTTGTGGTCGGAGATGACACCGCCCTCGACCACGATCGTCTTCACCCGGGGGCCCTCGACCCCGACCACGCGCAGCTCGACATTGCCGTCGTTGATCAGGACCTGGTCGCCCTTGGAGACATCGCCCGGCAGCCCCTTGTAGGTGGTGCCGCAGATCGACTTGTCGCCCGCCACGTCCTCCGTGGTGATGGTGAACTCATCGCCGCGGATCAGCTCCACGGGCCCCTCGGCGAAGGTCTCCAGGCGGATCTTCGGGCCCTGGAGGTCGGCGAGCACGCCCACCGCGCGGCCGGTGTCCGCGGATGCCTTGCGGACGCGGTGGTAGCGGTCCTCGTGCTCGGAGTGGGAGCCATGGCTCATGTTGAAGCGGGCCACGTTCATTCCGGCCTCGATGAGCGTCTTCAGCTGCTCATACGAGTCGACGGCGGGGCCCAGTGTGCAGACGATTTTGGAACGGCGCATAAGGCTGATCCTATCCGTTTGTTTCGAGTCGGAATATTCAGGCCGATGGAATGGACAAATGGGCGGGACTCCGCTCAGCCGAGTGGCCCATCGGACACCAGCGCAAACGTCTGACGGGCGATCTCCAGCTCCTCGTCCGTCGGCACCACCGCCACCGCGACCCGTGCGTACGGTGCGGAAACGATCCGGGCCTCGTCCGACCGCTCCGCGTTCAGCGCGCCGTCCAGCGCGAGCCCCAGCTCCTCCAGACCGGCCACGGCGGCCTCGCGCACCGGCGCCGCGTTCTCCCCGACCCCGGCCGTGAACGCGATTGCGTCGACCCGGCCCAGTACCGCGTAGTACGCGCCGATGTATTTCTTCAGACGGTGTATGTAAATGTCGAAAGCGAGCCGGGCCCGCTCATCGCCCTCGTCGATCCGGCGGCGGATCTCCCGCATGTCATTGTCGCCGCAGAGGCCGACGAGACCGCTCTTCTTGTTCAGCAGTACGTCGATGTCATCAGCCGACATCCCCGCCACCCGCATCAGATGGAAGGTGACGGCGGGGTCGATGTCGCCGGAGCGGGTGCCCATCACCAGCCCCTCCAGCGGGGTCAGCCCCATCGAGGTGTCCACACACCGCCCGCCGGCCACCGCCGACGCGGAGGCGCCGTTGCCCAGGTGCAGCACGATCACATTGACGTCCTCCGGCGCCTTGCCCAGCAGCCGTGCCGTCTCCCGGGAGACATAGGCGTGCGAGGTGCCGTGGAAGCCGTAGCGGCGGATGCGGTGCGCGTCCGCCGTCTCCACGTCGATGGCGTAGCGGGCCGCCGACTCCGGCATCGTCGTGTGGAACGCCGTATCGAAGACCGCCACCTGCGGCAGATCGGGCCGCAGCGCCCGCGCGGTGCGGATGCCGGTGATGTTCGCCGGGTTGTGCAGCGGCGCCACCGGCACCAGCCGCTCCACCTCCGCGAGCACCTCGTCGTCGATCACCGTCGGCTCGGTGAACCGCAGTCCGCCGTGCACCACCCGGTGGCCGATCGCCGCCAGCTCGGGCGAGTCCAGCCCCAGACCGTCGGCGGCCAGCTCGCCGGCGACCGCCTTCAGCGCGGCGCCGTGGTCGGCGATCGGGGCCGTGCGCTCCCGCTTGCCGCCGCCCGCGCCGCCGGTGAGCGGGGTGTGCACCAGCCGGGAGGTCTCCTCGCCGATCCGCTCGACCAGGCCGACGGCCAGCCGCGCGCCGCCCCTCATGTCGAGAAGCTGGTACTTCACCGACGAGGAGCCGGAGTTGAGGACGAGGACTCGGGTCGCTGTCATGGGGCCTTCTGTGTGGTGCGGGTGTGCTGCGGAGGTCATGGGATGAGGACCGGGATACGGATACGGATACGGATACGGATCAGGGCCGGGGTTCCGGCTGGGCCTGGATGGCGGTGATCGCCACCGTGTTCACGATGTCGCTCACCAGCGCTCCCCGGGACAGGTCGTTCACGGGCTTGCGCAGCCCCTGGAGCACCGGGCCCACCGCCACCGCGCCCGCCGAGCGCTGCACGGCCTTGTAGGTGTTGTTCCCGGTGTTGAGGTCGGGGAAGATCAGCACGGTCGCCCGCCCCGCCACCTCGGAGTCCGGCAGCTTGGTCGCGGCCACGGTCGGCTCCACCGCCGCGTCGTACTGGATCGGGCCCTCGGTGCGCAGCTCCGGGTGGGAGCGGCGGACCAGCTCGGTGGCCTCCCGGACCTTGTCGACATCGGCGCCCGAGCCGGAGGTGCCGGTGGAGTAGGAGAGCATCGCGATCCTCGGCTCCACGCCGAACCGGGCCGCCGTGGCCGCCGACTGGACGGCGATGTCGGCGAGCTGCTCGGCGTTCGGGTCCGGGTTGACCGCGCAGTCCCCGTACACCAGCACCTTGTCCGCCAGGCACATGAAGAAGACCGACGACACGATCTTGGCGTCGGGCTTGGTCTTGATGATCTCGAACGCCGGGCGGATGGTGGCCGCCGTGGAGTGCACCGAGCCCGAGACCATGCCGTCCGCGAGGCCCTCCTGCACCATCAGCGTGCCGAAGTAGTTCACGTCGGCGACCACGTCGTACGCCAGCTCCACCGTCACACCCTTGTGGGCGCGCAGCTCCGCGTACCGCTCGGCGAAGCTCTGGCGCAGCTCGGAGGTGTTCGGGTCGATGAGCTGGACGCCGCCCAGGTCGATGCCGAGGTCGGCGGCCTTCTTGCGGATCAGCTCGATGTCGCCGAGCAGGGTCAGATCGCAGACGTCCCGGCGGATGAGCACATCGGCGGCCCACAGCACCCGCTCCTCGCTGCCCTCGGGCAGCACCACCCGCCGCCGGTCCGCGCGGGCCTGCTCCAGCAGCTCGTGCTCGAACATCATCGGGGTGACATGGCCGCTGCGGGCCACCGCCAGCCGGGCCAGCAGCTCACCGGTGTCGACATGGCGCTCGAAGAGGCCGAGCGCCGTCTCGGCCTTGCGCGGCGTCGAGGCGTTCAGCTTCCCTTCGAGGCCGAACAGCTCGGCCGCCGTGGGCCAGCTCGTGGAGGGCACCGAGATCACCGGGGTGCCGGGCGCGAGCCGGGAGGCGAGGGTGAGGACCTCGTCGCCGGGGCGCTCGTCCAGGGTGAGCAGCAGGCCCGCGATCGGCGGGGTGCCGGCCGAGTGGGCGGCCAGCGCGCCGACCACCAGATCGGCGCGGTCGCCGGGGGTGACCACCATGCAGCCGGGGGTCAGCGCCTTGAGGAAGTTCGGCAGCATCGCACCGCCGAAGACGAAGTCCAGGGCGTCCCTGGCGAGCCCGGAGTCGTCGCCGAGCAGCACGGTGCCGCCCAGGGCGTGGGTGATCTGGGCGACGGTCGGGGCGGAGAGCGCCGGCTCGTCGGGGAGTACGTAGCAGGGGACGGGGAGCCGCGCCGCGAGCCGCTCGGATATGACCGCGCGGTCGGCGGGGGAGACCCGGTTGACGACCATCGCGAGCACCTCGGCGCCCAGGGCCTCGTACGCCCGGTGGGCGTTGCGGGCCTCGGCCCGCACCGATTCGGCGGTCTGGCCCTTGCCGCCGACGACGGGGATCACGGAGGCGCCGAACTCATTGGCGAGCCGGGCGTTGAGCGCCAGCTCGTCGGGGAGCTGGGTGGCGGCGAAGTCGGTGCCGAGGACCAGCACCACCTCGTACTCCCTGGCGACCTGGTGGAAGCGGTCGACCAGCCGGGAGACCAGCTCGTCGGTGCCCTTCTCGGCCTGGAGCGCGGAGGCCTCGTGGTAGTCGAGGCCGTAGACGGAGGCCGGGTCCTGGGTGAGCCGGTACCGCGCCCGCAGCAGTTCGAACAGCCGGTCGGGTCCGTCGTGCACCAGGGGGCGGAAGACCCCGACCCGGTCCACTTGGCGGGTGAGGAGCTCCATGACTCCCAGCTCGACGACCTGCCGGCCGTCCCCCCGGTCGATCCCGGTCACGTACACGCTGCGCGTCACGCGTGCTCTCCTGTCCGTCTTCGCTCGCTGGTGCTGTCGTACGGGTCCCGTACGGACACCTCTACCGTGCGACCGCTCGCACAAACGGCCGTACAAAAAAACCGCTGGTCGGCGGCTTTACCTCTTGACAATACCTCCGAGGCTGGATAAGGCGCCTGCCGGACCGGTGTCATCGGGGACGGAGGGGGCACCCGGGCGGTAGGGCAGCGCCCCGTGGCCCATGGAACAATTGGCCCCAGGGTCACGTGTACCACCCGACGAGCAGGAGACACAGCACGATGCGTATCGGAGTTCTCACCGCAGGGGGCGACTGCCCCGGACTGAACGCAGTGATCCGGTCGGTCGTGCACCGGGCGATGACGGGACACGGGGACGAGGTCATCGGCTTCGAGGACGGCTTCAAGGGCCTCCTCGACGGGCACTACCGCCCGCTCGACCTCAACGCGGTCAGCGGGATTCTCGCCCGTGGCGGCACGATCCTGGGCTCGGCCCGGCTGGAGCGCAACCGGCTCCGCGAGGCCGCCGAGAACTGCGGGGAGATCCAGCGGCGGTACGGGATCGATGTGCTCATCCCGATCGGCGGGGAGGGCACCCTCACCGCGTCCCGGATGCTCTCCGACGCGGGGATGCCGGTCGTCGGCGTGCCGAAGACCATCGACAACGACATCTCCGCCACGGACCGCACCTTCGGCTTCGACACCGCCGTGACGGTCGCCACCGAGGCGATCGACCGGCTGAAGACCACCGCCGAGTCGCACCAGCGCGTGATGGTCGTCGAGGTCATGGGCCGGCACGCCGGGTGGATCGCCCTGGAGTCCGGGATGGCGGGCGGGGCGCACGGGATCTGCCTGCCGGAGCGGCCCTTCCAGGTCGAGGATCTGGTGAAGATGGTGGAGGAGAGGTTCTCCCGGGGCAAGAAGTTCGCCGTGATCTGCGTCGCCGAGGGGGCGCACCCCGCCGAGGGGTCGATGGAGTACGGCAAGGGGGAGATCGACCAGTACGGCCACGAGCGCTTCGAGGGGATCGGCAACCGCCTGGCGACCGAGCTGGAGCACCGCCTCGGGAAGGAGGCGAAGCCGGTGATCCTCGGGCATGTCCAGCGCGGAGGGGTGCCGACGGCGTACGACCGGGTGCTGGCGACGCGGTTCGGGTGGCATGCGGTGGAGGCGGCGCACCGGGGGGACTTTGGCAAGATGACTTCGTTGCGGGGGACGGATGTGGTGATGGCTCCGCTGGCGGATGCGGTGACCCGTCTGAAGACGGTTCCGACGGAGCGCATGTACGAGGCGGAGTCCGTCTTCTAGCCCGCCCCGGGCGGCCCCGGCGCCACAGGTGCCCCGAGCAAACCCAGCCCGTCCGGCATTTGAGGACGGACCCCGCGCTACAGGTGCCCCGAGCAAACCCAGCCCGTCCGGCGTTTGAGGACGGACCCTGGTCCACAGGTGGCCCGAGCAAACCCAGCCCGTCCGGCGTTTGAGGACGGACCCTGGTCCACAGGTGGCCCGAGCAAACCCAGCCCGTCCGGCGATTGAGGACGGACCCTGGTCCACAGGTGGCCCGAGCAAACCCAGCCCGTCCGGCGATTGAGGACGGACCCTGGTCCACAGGTGGCCGCATGCTGCGGGTCGCGGTCGGGGGCCAGCCCCCGAACCCCCGCGCCTCAATCGCCGGCGGGGCTGGGGTGGCGTGCCTCAAGCGCCGGCGGGGCTGGGGTGGGGCGCCTCAAGCGCCGGAGGGGCTGGGCTCGCTCAGCTTGCCGGCGGGGCTGGGGTGGGCGGCGGGCAGGAATTCGAACGGGCCGGGGCACCCGGACTACCCCTTGACCGCCCCGCCCAGCGCGAACCCCGCCCCCAGGCGGCGGGCGATCAGCAGGTACAGCAGCAGCACCGGGGTTGAGTACAGCATCGAGAACGCCGCCAGCTGCCCGTACACCACCGTCCCGTAATTCCCGAAGAACGTGAAGATCGACACCGACGCGGGCAGCCGGTCCGGAGTCAGGATCAGCATGAACGGAACAAAGAAGTTCCCCCACAGCTGGATAAAGGTGTAGATCGTCACCACCCCCACCCCCGGCCCCATCAGCGGCAGCACCACCCGCACCAGCGCCTGCCTCCCCGACGCCCCGTCCGTCCACGCCGCCTCCTCCAGCGCCACCGGGACCGAGTCCATGAAGTTCTTCATCAGCCAGATGGAGAAGGGGAGCTGGGAGGCGGCCAGGAAGAGCCCCGTCCCGTACATCGTGTCGATCAGGTTCACCTGGACGAAGAGCCCGTAGACCGGGACCATCACGGCCGTCACCGGCAGACAGGTCGTGAAGAGGATCGTCAGCAGATAGGCCCGCCCCCACCGCCCGCCGTGCCGCGACAGCGGATACGCGGCGAGCGCGGCGCACCCCACCGTCAGCGCCGTCGCCCCGCCGCACAGCAGCAGACTGTTCAGCATCGGGGTGAAGGTGATCTCCTCCGTGAGCACCGCTCCGAAGTTCTCCCCGCCGACCGACGACGGCAGCCGGACCCGCATGTCCGCCGCCGGGTCCACCGACGCCAGCACCAGCCACACCAGCGGGACGGCGAACGCGCAGGCGGTCAGCAGCAGGGCGGCGTCCGCCGCCCGCCGTGCCCGGCGGGCCCGGGCCGGGCCGGCTCCGGGGCGCATCAGACCTCCGCCCGCAGCAGCCGCAGATACACCGCCGAGAACACCGCGCCCACCAGCAGAAGCAGCAGCGCCACCGCCGTCCCGTACCCGATCAGGCTCTTCAGGAAGGCCTGGTCGTACATGAACACCGGCAGCGTCCGGCTGCGGTTCCCGGGGCCGCCCCGGGTCATCGCCCAGATCAGCCCGAAGACCGAGAGCGTGGAGAGCGTGTTCAGCATCAGATTCGTGCCGATCGAGCGGCGGATCATCGGCAGGGTGATGTGCCACAGCCGGCGCACCCCGCTCGCCCCGTCCACCTCGGCCGCCTCCACCACCTCACGCGGGATGTCCGAGAGCGCGGCCGAGTAGATCAGCATCGAGAAGGCCGTGCCGCGCCACACATTGGCGAGGGAGACCGCCAGGATCGGCAGGGTGTACAGCCAGTTCTGCGCGGGGAGATGGAGCCACTCCAGCAGCGCGTTCAGCGTTCCCTCGCGGCGGAAGAAGACATAGAGCAGAAACGCCGCGACGATCTCCGGCAGCACCCAGGCCGTGACCACCAGCGCCCCGGTGACCGTGCGCACCGGACGGGACGCCGAGCGCATCAGCGCCGCCAGCGCGAGACCCAGGGTGTTCTGCCCGACGACGGCGGAGACAAAGGTGAAGACCAGCGTCAGCCACACGGCGTCGCGGAACCCGTCGTCCGCGAAGGCCCGGCGGAAGTTGTCGAACCCGACGAACTCCGCCCCCGACGAGCCCGTCAGCTGCATATCGGTGAAGGCGATCCAGACGCAGTACCCGATCGGCCCGGCCAGGAAGAGCAGCAGCAGGACGGTGGCGGGCGTCACCGGCGCCCACCGCCGCAGCGCGGCGCGGACCGGCGCCGCCCCGGGTGCCCCGGTGGCGCTCACCCGGTCGTGACCGCGCCGTCGGCGATCGTCCTCAGTTCGTCGTCGTACGCCCGGGCCGCCTCGGCCGCCGAGGCGTCGCCCGTCGTCACCTTCTCCAACGCCTCCCCGATCGCCGACGACACCCGCGGGTAGACGGGCAGCGCCGGCCGGTAGTGGGTGTACCGGACCAGTCCGGTGAAGAAGCCGACGCCCGGCATGGAGGAGAGATACGCCGGGTCGGCCGCGACATCCCTCCGGACCGCGATCTGCGCGCCGACCACGCACCAGCGGGTCGCGTTCCGTCTGCTCTGGAGCGTGCGGATGAACCGCCAGGCCAGATCGGCGTTGCTCGCCCTCCGCGGGATCGACCAGGCCCAGCCGCCGGACATCGAGACCTTCCCGGGTGCCTGCCCGCGCTGCGTCGGCATCGCCGCCCGGCCCAGCTCCTCGCTCCAGCCGGGCCACTTCCTCGCACCCGACGCGATCCAGTGCTGGCCCATCCACGAGCCGTCGAGCGCGATCGCCAGCTTCCCCTCCGGGAGCCACTCGGTGGCGACCCGTGTGCCCACGTTCGGGTCGAGGGCGTCGGAGACCTCGGGGCCCAGCTTCTCCGCGTACACCGTCCGGACGAAGTCGAGGGCGTCCCTGAAGCCCCGGCCGCCGGCGACCCACTTGCCGTCGTGGTGGAGCGGATCGGCCCCGGTCCCGTACAGCAGCATCTCGAAGCCCTGCATCACCGCCGCCTCGCCCGGGCCCTTGCCGGTGTAGACATTGAGCGGGATGACGCCCGGGACCCTCTCCTTGACGGTACGGGCGGCCTCCAGCAGCTCCGCCCAGCTCCGGGGCTGCCAGTCGGCGGGCAGACCGGCCCTGGCGAAGATCGCCTTGTTGAACCAGAGCCCCCGGGTGTCGGTGCCGTCCGGGACGCCGTAGGTCTTTCCGTCGCCGCCCCCGGCCGCCGCCTTCGCGCCGTCCTCGAACTGCGCCCACTCCTTCCAGTTCGAGAGATAGCCGTCCAGCGGTCTCAAATACCCGGCCTCGATATCGGAGTTGACGCGGAAGGTGTCCTCGTACACCAGATCCGGCGCGGTTTTCGCGGAGCGCATCATCTGCTGCGCCTTGGTGCCGTAGTCGCTGTCCGGGGCCTGCACCGGAATGAGTTCAACCCTCTTTCCCGGGTTGGCCTTCTCGAACTCCTCCCGGACCGTGTCGAGATGGCGGTCCATGAAACGGTTCTTGTTGTCGGTGGAGCGCTTGTAGACCACTTTCACGGTGTCGGGATCGCGGTCCGATCCGCTGCCGCAGGCGGTGAGCGCCGATCCCGAGACGGTGAGCGCGATGACGAGGGCCAGTGGGGCGGTGGGGCGCACAGGCACGACCTCCTCTGAGCCGGGCTCCGGGCCGCGGGGCCTCGGAGGGCTGCCGTGCGACCGTAGGTCCGGCCCGCTGAGGGGGTCAATCCCCGTGCAGGGCGGTCGTCAGTGCGTCGGCCGCCCGTCCGGGCGCGGGCTCCCGTCCCCGCCCGGCGGGCGGTTCGGCGGGTGGCCCGGCGGGTGGTTCAGCGAGTGGCGGGAATCCATCGGTACTGGAGCTCCGGCCGGCCGATCTGGCCGTACTGCGGACTGCGCGCCGCCCGGCCCTCGCCCACCAGGTGCTCCAGATAACGGCGGGCGGTGATCCGGGAGATCCCCACCGCCGTGCCCGCCTCCGCCGCCGTCAGACCCCCCGGCGCGTCCCGCAGCGTACGGGTGACGGACTCCAGCGTGGGACTGCTCAGCCCCTTCGGCAGCGCGCCCCCCTGCGGTGCCCGCAGCGCCCCCAGCGCCCGGTCCACCTCGTCCTGCCCGCTGGCCTCCCCGGCCGCCGCGCGGAACTCCGCGTACCGCGCGAGACGGTCCCGCAGGGTCGCGAAGGTGAACGGCTTCAGGACGTACTGCACCACCCCCAGCGACACGCCCTCGCGCACGATCGCCAGATCGCGGGCGGAGGTGACGGCGATGACATCGGCGTGGTGGCCGGCCGCGCGCAGCGACCGCACGAGATGGAGCCCGTGCCCGTCCGGGAGATAGAGATCGAGCAGCAGCAGATCGACCCGGGTCCGCTCCAGCACCCGTACCGCCTCCGAGCGCGAGTGGGCCACGCCCGCCACCCGGAAGCCGGTGACCCGGCCGACGTAGAGCGCGTGGGCGTCGGCGGCCACCGGATCGTCCTCCACCACCAGGACCCGGATCGCCTCGGGGTCCTCGCCGCCGGGGCCGGCCGGCGGACGGGGCGCGCTCACGCGGACACCTCCGCGCGCAGCGGCAGCCGTACGCTGAACCGCGCGCCGCCGTCCGGACCCCGGTCCAGCTCCACCGCGCCCCCGCTCCGGTGCACCGCCTGCCGCACCAGCGCGAGGCCGAGGCCCCGGCCGGCGCCGTGGGTGGACCAGCCCCGGCGGAACACCTCGTCCACGCGCGCCGGGTCGACGCCCGCGCCCGTGTCGTACACCTGGATCAGCAGCCCGTCCTCGTCGGCGCGGGCGGTGACGGTGACCCTGGCCCTCGGCGCGGCCGCCGCTCCGTCACCGGGCCCGGGGCGCGGCTCCTGGCAGGCCGCCGCGTCCACCGCGTTGTCGATCAGATTGCCGAGGATCGTCACCAGGTCCCGGGCGGGCAGCGAGGCCGGGAGCACCCCGTCGTCGATCCGGCTGTCCGGGGCGAGCACCAGCTCCACCCCCCGCTCGTTGGCCTGCGCCGCCTTGCCCAGCAGCAGCGCCGCCAGCACCGGTTCGCCGACCGCGCCCACCACCCGGTCGGTCAGCACCTGCGCCAGCTCCAGCTCCGCCGTCGCGAACTCGACGGCCTCCGGGACCCGGCCCAGCTCGATCAGCGACACCACCGTGTGCAGCCGGTTCGCCGCCTCGTGGGCCTGGGAGCGGAGCGCCTGGCTGAATCCGCGCTCGGAGTCCAGCTCCCCGGAGAGCGCCTGGAGTTCGGTGTGGTCGCGCAGGGTCGCGACCGTGCCGCGCTGCTCGCCGCCGACCACGGGGCTGGTGTTGACGACGATGACCCGGTCGGCGGTGAGATGGACCTCGTCCACCCGGGGTTCGGAGGCCAGCAGCGCGCCGGTGAGCGGGGCGGGCAGCCCCAGTTGGTCCACCGGGCGGCCGACCGCGTCCGGGCCCAGGCCCAGCAGCTCCCGCGCGCCGTCGTTGACCAGGGCGATCCTGCGCCGGCCGTCGAGCATCAGCAGCCCTTCGCGGACCGCGTGCAGCGCGGCCTCGTGGTAGTCGTGCATCCGGCTCAGCTCGGACGCGTTCATGCCGTGGGTGTGCCGCCGCAGCCGTGCGTTGATCACATAGGTGCCGAGTCCGCCGAGCGCCAGCGCCCCGCCCGCGACCACGAGCAGCGCCGCCACCTGCTCGCGCACCTGCTCGGTGATCTTCTGGATGGTGATCCCGGCGCTGACCAGGGCGACGATGCGCCCGCCGTCGCCGTACACCGGTACCACCGTACGGATGGAGGGGCCGAGCACACCCGGATGCCGTTCGCTGTGGATCTCGCCGTTCAGGGCCTGTTCGGTGTGGCCGAGATAGGTGCGCCCGATCTCCCCGGGTTCGGGGTGGGTCCAGCGGGTGCCGTCCGGGGCCATGACCACGATGAAGTTGACGCCCGCGTCGCGGCGCAGCCCCTCCGCGTACGGCTGGAGCGCCTCGGTGGGGCGGGGGGAGCCGGCGGCGGCGATGACCGAGGGGGAGTGGGCGACGGCGGTCGCCGCGGCCCTGGACTGGAGCCGCGCGGTCTCCTCGGCCTGGGTGCGGTCGGTGAGGTAGGTGAAGAGGGCACAGACCGCCACGATCGCGGCGACCAGGACAACCTGCATCGCGAAGAGCTGTCCCGCGAGGCTGCGGGGGCGGGGTATGCGCATGGCCTAAGTCTGCCTGCCGGATTTCGTATGAACGAAACGCACGTAAGCGTGACCGGGGTCACAGGGTGATGGATAGTCGCGGAAATCCATATGGGACATGGACCGGCTTTCTTTTGTATGAGGAGGGACCCCCGTGGCTGCTGTTGCAGGCAGAAGGGACCGTACGCACTATCTGTACATCGCCGTTATCGCGGCGGTGGTGCTGGGCATCACCGTGGGCTTCGTGGCACCGGGAGTCGCCGTCGAGCTGAAGCCGATCGGCGCGGGGTTCGTCAACCTCATCAAAATGATGATCTCGCCGGTGATCTTCTGCACGATCGTGCTGGGGATCGGGTCGGTCCGCAAGGCGGCCAAGGTCGGCGCGGTCGGCGGTCTCGCGCTGGGGTACTTCCTGGTGATGTCGACCGTGGCGCTGGCGATCGGTCTGCTGGTCGGCAACTTCGTGGAGCCGGGCTCCGGGCTCCAGATCACCGAGGCCGCGAAGGCGGCGGGCGACAAGGCCGCCGAGGGCGCGGGCGGCGAGTCCACCGCCGACTTCCTGCTGGGGATCATCCCCACGACGATGGTCTCCGCCTTCACCGAGGGCGAGGTGCTCCAGACGCTGCTGGTGGCGCTGATGGCCGGGTTCGCGCTCCAGGCGATGGGAGCGGCGGGTGAGCCGGTGCTGCGCGGGATCGGGCACATCCAGCGGCTGGTCTTCCGCATCCTGGCGATGATCATGTGGGCCGCTCCGGTGGGTGCCTTCGGCGCCATCGCCGCCGTGGTCGGCGAGACCGGGATGGACGCGCTGAAGTCGCTCGCGGTGATCATGATCGGCTTCTATGTGACCTGCGCGCTCTTCGTGTTCGTGGTGCTGGGCGCGCTGCTGAAGCTGGTCTCCGGGGTGAATCTGCTCGCCCTGATGAAGTACCTGGGCCGGGAGTTCCTGCTCATCGTCTCCACCTCGTCGTCGGAGTCGGCGCTGCCGAGGCTGATCGCGAAGATGGAGCACATGGGCGTCAGCAAGCCCGTGGTCGGCATCACCGTGCCGACGGGCTACTCCTTCAACCTCGACGGCACGGCGATCTATCTGACGATGGCCTCGCTCTTCATCGCCAACGCGATGGGCGACCCGCTGAGCGCCTCCGAGCAGATCTCGCTGCTGATCTTCATGGTCATCGCGTCGAAGGGCGCGGCGGGCGTCACGGGCGCCGGGCTCGCGACCCTCGCGGGCGGCCTCCAGTCGCACCGGCCGGAACTGGTCGACGGGGTCGGGCTGATCGTCGGCATCGACCGCTTCATGAGCGAGGCGCGGGCGCTGACCAACTTCGCGGGCAACGCGGTGGCGACGGTGCTGGTCGGCACCTGGACGAAGGAGATCGACAAGGAGCGGGTCCGCGAGGTGCTGGCCGGGCGGATTCCGTTCGACGAGGAGACCCTGCTGGACGACGGGCACGGCGGGCCGGTGGAGTCCGCCGCGCCCGGGGCGGCGGAGCCCGCTCCCGGCCCGGAGAAGAAGAAGGTCGTGACCACCAAGGTCTGATCCGGGCCCGGCCCGCTCCCCGGGACGCCCGCGTCCACCCTCCGCTTCCCCCACGGCGGAGGGTGGGCGCGGGCTTTCGCGGTGCGGCCGGCGCGGGGTCTCGCGCGGTGCGCGGGGGCGGGCGGAGGCTCCCCGAGGGTCCCGGAGGCTCCCCGGGGGTCCCGGGGGCGGGCGGGCCTTCGCGTTCCCGGGGCCGGGGGCGGGTGCCGGGTGCGGGGTGCGGGTGCGGGTGCGACCACTTGACCTCAACCTTGGTCGAGCTTCTACGGTCGTTCCCATGAAGACCTACACAGAGCGGCAGTTGGCCGCCCAGCCCGTCGGCTACTGGACCGGTGAGGCGTACCGCACGATCGTCGCCCGCATCCGCGCCGGACTCGCCGAGGAGCGGCTCACCCAGCCCCACTGGTGGATTCTCAACCATGTCTCGGGCCGCCCGGGCCACTGGCGGCGCGCTCCCCTCGCCGCCTGGCTGGTCACCTTCGACGACCAGGACACCGACTTCCCCGCCGTCCTCGACGACCTGGTGGCGCGCGGCTGGCTCACCGAGGCGGAGAGCGGCGAGCTGACCCTCACGGACCAGGGGGAGGCGGGCCGGGCCCGCGCCCGGGAGCGGACGGCGGCGACGACCCGGCTGATCCACCAGGGCATCGACACCGCGGAGTACGTCGCCGCGCTCCAGGTGCTGCGCCGGATGATCGACAACCTGGGCGGCCGGAGCGACCTCCCCTGACCCCGCCGCACGGGGGCCGGCCCCGGGACACGGCCGCGTCAGCCGGGCACGACCCGTGGGTCGCGCGTGCCGGGGGCCGCCGGACACAGCGCGGTCACAGGGCATCAGGAGGGTGACCGGCCGGGCCATCGGGCGGGGTCACGCGCAGGACGACCGGGCGAGCGCCCACGAGGCGATCGTCCGTCCCCGGCCTCCCCCGTGCCCGTCCGTTTGCCCTGCCGCCGACGTCAAGGTCTACGGTCGCCTCCATGCGAATCGGCGAGCTGGCGCGGCGGGCCGGCACCACCACCCGCACCCTGCGCTACTACGAGTCACGCGGGCTGCTGCCCGCGCGGCGCGCGGCGAACGGATACCGCGCCTACGACGAGAGCGATCTGCGGCTGCTCCAGCAGATCAGGACCCTTCAGGACTTCGGGTTCGACCTGGAGGAGACCCGCCCGTTCGTGGAGTGCCTGCGCGCGGGCCACCCGTCGGGCGACTCCTGCCCCGCCTCGCTCGCCGTCTACCGGGCCAAGCTCGGCGAACTGGACACGCTCATCGAGCAGCTCCGGTCCGTCCGTGACCAGCTCGGTTCGCAGCTCGCCCGGGCCGAGTCGGAGCTGACCGCCGGCCCGGAACCACGATGCGCATTCGGAGGATGACGGATGATCAGAGCAGAAGGCGTCGCCATGGTGACGGACGCTGACTTCGCCGCGGAGGTACTGAAGGCCGACCACCCGGTCCTGGTCGAATTCACCGCCGCCTGGTGCGGCCCCTGCCACCAACTGGCCCCGGTCCTGAGCGCGGTGGCGAAGGAGGAGGCCGCCCGCCTCAAGGTGGTCCAGATCGACGTGGACCGGAACCCGGAGACGAGCGTGCGGTACGGAGTCCTCTCCACGCCGACCCTGATGGTCTTCCGCGCCGGCGAACCCGTCCACTCCCTGGTGGGCGCCCGCCCGAAGGCCCGGCTGCTGCGCGAACTGGACGCGGTGCTGACCGCCTGACCGGGTCGCGATGCCCATCGCCTCCGCCAGGAGGCGCAGCTGGACGGCGTTCGCGCTCGGAGCCGAGCGCGAACGCCGTCCTCCACACGGGGAGCGGTGCCGAAGCCGGAACCTTCGAGGTCCGCCTCACGCCCACCGGGCGCCACATCCTGACCGCGGTCGCCGGCACCGGAGCGTCGGCCGGAGTGCCGCGCGTCCAGTGCCCCGACGGGGAGAACACGCGCGGACGGGGACCGGGCATGGTGAGTGCCCTCGCCGACCGGGTCGAGATTCGCGGCGGCGCCGACGGCACGGTCACCGCGCGGCTGACCCGGGTGCTGGTTCAACCCGGGGGTGGCGATGGGCCGGCGGGGTCCCCGGACCCGGCGGACCCGGCGGTGTCAGTGCCCGTTGGTAGAAAGGAGGCACCGGCACGGCGCACCCACCAGCAGGAGGAACCCCATGGGCACCTGGGGCAGTGGCAATTTCGACAGTGACACGGCCGCCGATCATCTCTCCGGGCTCACCGGGGGGCTGATCGCGGAGATCACGGAGTTCATGGCGGGTGACCCCGTCGAGCTGGAGGCCGATGAGTACGGGGGGACGGTCGTGCCCTGCAATCTGGAGCTGCTGGGGCTGATCGCGCGCCAGGGGTATGTCGGGGCGCTGTTGCCGGAGGCCGGTGTGGTGGAGGAGTGGCGGGAGCGGTACATGCGGGCCTGGGAGGGGAGCATCGACGATCTGGAGCCCGTGGCGGGGCACAAGGAGGCCCGGCGGGAGCGGTTGACGCAGGTGTTCGACACGGTGGCGCGGGTGGCGCGGGAGCGGGACGAGGCGGTGGCGGCGGGGTAGCGCGAAGGGCGCGGGGCACGCCGACCTGAGGGACGGCCCCGGCTGCTCCACCGGGACAGCCCCGGCCCCGGAGCCGCCGGCCCGTCTCCGGATTCCGGGGCGGGCCACCCGGCCCTCACCCCCGGCCTCCGAATCCGGGCATAAAAATAACCCCACCGAATGGACGGATGGGGGTGCGCACTGGGTATATTGGGTGTTTCCATGTTCAGATTTTCTCTGGACATGGACATACTCACTGGTGAGACCATAACGCGTCTGGAGCTGAATTGTCAAGCGTGGAATTGCGGAACGAACAGCAATTCGTCTCCCTCCTCTATGAGCGCCTCGACGCCCTCCGGGAGCGGGCCGAGCAGAGCGTGCGCACCACCGTCCGGCAGACCGGCACGGGCCACCAGGCCCGCGTCGAACGCGATGTCGGCGTCGCCGAGTGCTCCGCCCATCTCGCCGCGCTCAACGCCGTCGACAGCGGCCTCTGCTTCGGCCGCCTCGACCTGCGCGACGGCGTCCGCCACCACATCGGCCGCATCGGCATCCGCGCGGACGACCCCGAGCGCACCCCGCTGCTCATCGACTGGCGCGCCCCCGTCGCCCGCCCCTTCTACCTCGCCACCGGCCATGAACCCATGGGGCTGAGCCGGCGCCGCCACATCACCACCGAGGGGCGCACCGTCACCGCGCTCCACGACGAACTGCTCGACCTCCGCGACGACTCCCGCACCGGACACGAGGACCCCGGCGGCGACGCCGTCCTCCTCGCCGCGCTCGGCGCCGCCCGCACCGGCCGGATGGCCGACATCGTCCGCACGATCCAGGCCGAGCAGGACCGCGTCATCCGCGCCCCGCGCCACGGCGTCCTGGTGGTCGAGGGCGGCCCCGGCACCGGCAAGACCGCCGTCGCCCTGCACCGCGCCGCCTATCTCCTCTACGCCCACCGCGAGCAGCTCGCCCGCCGCGCCGTCCTCATCGTCGGGCCCAACCCCGCCTTCCTCGGCTACATCGGCGAAGTGCTGCCCGCCCTCGGCGAGACCGGCGTGCTCCTCGCCACCCTGGCCGAGCTCTTCCCCGGCGTACGGGCCACCGGCACCGACACCCCCGCCGCCGCCGAGGTCAAGGGCCGCGCCGCCATGGCCGGCGCGCTCGCCGCCGCCGTACGGGGCCGCCAGACCCTCCCCGAGTCCTTCCCCGATGTCGACTTCGAGGACGAGGGCACGGTCCCCGAGGCCGCCCTGGAGATCGACCACGAGCAGTACGGCGGCCTCCTGCTGTACCGGGAGATGGCGTACGAGGCCCGCGACCGGGCCCGCGCCACCGGGCTGCCGCACAATCTCGCCCGGCCCGCCTTCGCGTTCCGGATCATCGACGCCCTCACCGCGCAGCTCGCCGACCGGCTGGGCGCCGACCCCTACGGCGGGCCCAATCTGCTCGGCCCCGACGACCTCGCCCAGCTCGGCAAGGAGATCGCCACCAGCTCCGCCGTCCACGCCGCCATCGAGGAACTCTGGCCGGCCCTCACCCCCGAGGAACTGGTCACCGGCTTTCTCGCGGAGCCGGAGCGGCAGCTCCCGGAGGCCGAGGCCGCCCTGATCCGCCGCTCCGGCGGTGACTGGACCCCCGCCGATGTGCCGCTGCTCGACGAGGCCGCCGAACTCCTCGGCCACGACGACACCGCCGAGCGCGCCGCCGCCGAGGCCGCGCGCCAGGAGCGGATCGCCTACGCGCAGGGCGTGCTCGACCTCTCCGAGGGCTCCAAGACCTATGAGTTCGAGGACCAGGAGTCCGAGCTGCTCTCGGCGCACGACATCATCGACGCCGAGCGGATGGCCGAGCGCCACGACGAGAGCGATGAGCGCAGCGCCGCCGAGCGCGCGGCGGCCGACCGCACCTGGGCCTTCGGGCACATCATCGTCGACGAGGCCCAGGAGCTGTCCGCGATGGCCTGGCGGCTGCTGATGCGCCGCTGCCCGACCCGCTCCATGACCCTGGTCGGCGACCCCGCCCAGACCGGAGACCCGGCCGGCCTCGGCTCCTGGGAGAAGATCCTCCAGCCGTATGTGGGCGACCGCTGGCAGCACACCCGGCTCGGGGTCAACTACCGCACACCCGCCGAGATCATGGAGCTGGCGGCGGCCGTCCGCCGGGAGGGTCACCCGGGCTTCGAGCCGCCGCGCTCCGTCCGCTCCACCGGAGCCGTCCCCCGCACGGTGCGGGCGAAGGACCGGGAGACCCTCGGTGACGCGGTCCTCGCCGCCGTGGCCGAGGAGACCGCCGCGGCCGGGGAGGCCGCGGGCCCCGGAGAGGGCGGCGGCCGGCTCGCGGTCATCGCCCCGCGCGAACTCCACGGCCTGCTCCGCCCCCTCCAGGGCCCCGTCGACCTCACCCGCCCCGTGGTGCTGCTCGACCCCCGGCAGGCCAAGGGCCTCGAATTCGACACCGTGATCGTCGTCGAGCCCGCGCTCCTCGGCACCAGCGATCTCTATGTCGCGCTCACCCGGGCCACCCAGCGCCTCGGCATCGTCCACACCGGTGAGCTGCCCCGGGCGCTCACCCCGGCCCCCGCCGCGGAGCGGTGAACGGCCGGGCGCCCGGCGCGCCCCGCGCTCACACCGGCCGCAGCCAGAGGGTCGCCAGCGGCGGCAGCGCGAGCCGCAGCGAGGAGCCCCGGCCGTGCGCCGGGACCGGCTCGGCCTTCAGCGGATCGGCGTTGCCCACCCCGCCGCCCCCGTACCGGACCTCGTCCGTGTTGAGCAGCTCCGCCCAGCACTCCACGTGCTCCGGCACCCCGATCCGGTACTCGTGCCGCACCACCGGCGAGAAGTTGCTCACCGACAGCAGCGGCCCGCCCGAGGCGTCGAACCGGAGGAACGCGAAGACATTGTCGTCGGCGGCGTCCCCGTCCACCCAGGAGAACCCCTCCGGGGCGCCGTCGCGCTGCCAGAGCGCCGGGGTCCGTCCGTACACCGCGTTCAACTCGGTGACCAGCAGCCGCACACCCCGGTGGTCCGGCTCGGCCGCGTAGGACGGGTCGAGCAGCCACCAGTCGGGGCCATGGCTCTCCGACCACTCCGCGCCCTGCGCGAATTCCTGCCCCATGAAAAGGAGCTGTTTGCCGGGGTGGGACCACATCATGCCGAGATACGCCCGGTGGTTGGCGCGCTGCTGCCACCAGTCGCCGGGCATCTTGCTCACCAGCGAACGCTTTCCGTGCACCACCTCGTCGTGCGAGATCGGCAGGATGTAGTTCTCGCTGTACGCGTACACCATCGAGAAGGTCATCTCGTGGTGGTGGAACTTGCGGTGCACCGGCTCGTGCGCGGCATAGCCCAGCG
The DNA here is from genome assembly GCF_040296845.1 of Streptomyces sp. NPDC001985. Taxonomy (NCBI): domain Bacteria; kingdom Bacillati; phylum Actinomycetota; class Actinomycetes; order Kitasatosporales; family Streptomycetaceae; genus Streptomyces; species Streptomyces sp. NPDC001985. The sequence continues at coordinate 7,696 of NZ_JBEOYB010000025.1, read as the reverse complement.
AGTCGTGCATCCACCCCATGTTCCACTTCAGCCCGAAGCCCAGCCCGCCGAAGCCCCCGGGGCCCACATGGTGGGTGGCGCGGGTGACCCCGTCCCAGGCGGTGGACTCCTCCGCGATGGTCACCACCCCCGGGCAGCGCCGGTAGACGGTGGCGTTCATCTCCTGGAGGAAGGCCACCGCGTCCAGGTTCTCCCGGCCGCCGTGCTCATTGGGCGTCCACTGGCCGTGCTCGCGCGAGTAGTCGAGGTAGAGCATCGAGGCGACCGCGTCCACCCGCAGCCCGTCGACATGGAACTCCTCGCACCAGTAGACCGCGTTGGCCACCAGGAAGTTCCGCACCTCCGTGCGGCCGTAGTCGAACTCCAGCGTGCCCCAGTCCGGGTGGGCCGCCCGGGACGGGTCGGCCGGCTCGTACAGCGGGCGCCCGTCGAACTCGGCCAGCGCCCAGTCGTCGCGCGGGAAGTGCGCGGGCACCCAGTCCACGATCACCCCGATGCCCGCCCGGTGCAGCGCGTCGACCAGGTACCGGAAGTCGTCCGGGGTGCCCAGCCGGGAGGTGGGCGCGTAGAAGCCGGTGACCTGGTAGCCCCAGGAGCCGCCGAACGGATGCTCGGCCACCGGCATCAGCTCCACATGGGTGAAGCCGAGGTCCCGTACGTAGTCCGGGAGCTGACGGGCGAGCTGGCGGTAGGTGAGCCCGGGCCGCCAGGAGGCCAGATGCACCTCGTAGACCGAGAAGGGCGACTCGTGCACCGGGCGGTCGCCCCGGTGCGCCATCCACTCCTCGTCCCGCCACACATGGTGGGACTCGGTCACCACCGACGCCGTCGCGGGCGGCACCTCGGTCCGGCGGGCCATCGGGTCGGCGCGCAGGGTGAGCGAGCCGTCCGGGCGCATGATCTGGAACTTGTACAGCGCCCCCTCGCCGACCCCCGGCAGGAACAGCTCCCACACCCCCGACGAGCCCAGCGAGCGCATCGGGCACCCGGTGCCGTCCCAGTGGGTGAAGTCCCCGGTGACCCGCACGCCGCGCGCGTTCGGCGCCCAGACGGTGAACCGGGTCCCGGTGACCCGCTGATGGGTCATCGGCCGTGCGCCCAGCGCCCGCCACAGCTCCTCGTGCCGGCCCTCGCCGATCAGATGCAGGTCGAGTTCGCCGAGCGCGGGCGGGAAGCGGTACGGATCGTGCGCCTCGGTCTCCCACCGGCCCCCGCCGCCGTCGCCGTCGTCGTACGCCACGAGCAGCCGGTACTCCGGCGCGGCGGCGGAGAGCGGCGGCAGCGCCAGCACCCCGGCGAAGAGCCCATCGCCCTCGCTGTGCAGCCCCCCGGCCGTCAGCCCCGGAGCGAGGACGGTCACGGCGCGGGCGAAGGGCCGCAGCACCCGCACCACCACCCCGCCGTCGCCGGGGTGCGCGCCGAGGACGGAGTGCGGGTCGTGGTGGCCGCCGGAGAGCAGCCGCTCCCGTTCGCCCGGGTCGAGCGGCGGCGCCGGGCGCGCGGCGGCGTGAGCCGGGCCGGGGTCCGGGGCGGGTGCGGCCCGGGGCTCGGGGGCCGCCGGGGCAGGCGCGGGAGCCGGGGCCGGGGCGGGTACGGGCGAGGAGGAGGTGCGGGACGGGGGGCGGGCGGTCACGGGGGTCGGGCCTCCTAGGCGGGTGGGGCGGGGCGGGGCAGTGGGGTCGGGGCCGGGTCTCGGGGTGTGCGCCCGGGTCCCGGGTCCCGGTCCCGCTCTCGGTCTCGGGGTACCGGAGCCGGGGTGCCGGGGGCGGGGGTGTCAGTCCCGGGGGCGGAGCAGCGCCGACGCGGCCAGCCGGTCGATCGCGGCCATCGGCACCGGCAGCCAGTCGGGGCGGTGCCGGGCCTCGTAGACGACCTCGTACACCGCCTTGTCCGTCTCGTACGCGCGCAGCAGCTCGGGCTCCTCGCGCGGGTCGGCGCCCGAGGTCTCGGCGTATCCCTCGCAGTACGCGGCCCGGCAGCGCTCCGCCCAGGCCGGGTTCCAGGGGCGGTGGGTGCGGGCCGCGTAGTCGAAGGAGCGGAGTATCCCGGCGATGTCCCGGACCGGGGGCTGCGGGCGGCGCCGCTCGGCGAGGGGGCGGGCGGGCTCGCCCTCGAAGTCGATCAGCGACCATCCGCCGCCGGCGGCCGGCGAGGTGTCGTGCAGCGCCTGGCCGAGGTGGAGATCCCCGTGCACCCGCTGGGCCCGCCGGGCGCGCCCCGTGCCGCCGAGTTCGGCGACGGCCCCGTACGCGGCCCGCAGCCGGGGCGCGTACGGCAGCAGCGCGGGCACCGCGCGGGCGGCCTCGTCGAGCCGCCGGCTCATGCCGTCGGCGAGCCGCTGGGTGTGCGGCCGGCCGAGCGCGACGGTCGGCAGCTCGGCGGCGAGCGCGGTGTGCACCTCGGCGGTGACCCGGCCGAGCGCCCGCGCCTCGTCGGTGAAGGGCGCCCCGCCGGCCAGCGCCTCCAGCGCGAGGAGCCAGCCGTCCCGGGAGTCGCGCAGATAGGGCTGGAGCACGCCGAGGGTGTACGGTCGCGGCGCGGCGGACTCGTACCAGGCGACCGGCACCGGGACCCGGGCGCACCCGGCGCGGGCCAGCGCCAGCGGCAGTTCCAGGTCGGGGTTGGGGCCCGGCTGGACGCGCCGGAAGACCTTGAGGATGTACGCGTCCCCGTACACCAGCGAGGTGTTGGACTGCTCGGTGGCCAGCGGCCGGGCGCGCAGCCCCCCGGGGACGGCCGGGCCGCCGTCGAAGCGGTCGAAGCGCAGCGGTCCGAGCGCGCCCGGGGTGCGCAGCCGCTCCAGGATCAGCTCGGCGAGCCGGGGATCGTACAGCCCCTCGTACACCGTCCGTCCGGCGAGCGGTCCGTCCGCCGGGCGGCCGATGAGGGCGGGGGCGAGCGGGGGCGGCAGGGTGCGGCGCACGCCCAGGAGGAGTTGGTAGCAGTCCCGGGCGGCCCGCCGGGCGGTGCCGGGCTGCCGGACGGCGATCAGCAGATGGAGCAGTCCGGGGCCGGCGCCGGTGCCGGAAACCGGCAGCAGTTCGGTGGCCGAGACCAGGGAGAAGCCGGTGACCGGCTGTCCCTTGCCGGCGAACCAGCGCTGGCGGGGCAGCCAGGCGTGCAGCAGCGGCGCGAGGGACGGGAGCAGACCGGTGGAGGTCCGGGTGGATGCAGCCTCCGACATGGAATCGCGTCCTTTCTCCGGGTACACATAAATTGCGCCGAATGCGCAGAGTGTTCCGGATCATGGCGTTGACTGTCCGGCGGCGCGCGGGGGTGGGGGGCGAGTGCCCGGCGCGGGGCGGTGGAAACCGCCCCGCACGGGGGTCCGTCCCGGGACCGGGGTACCAGGGGCACCGGGGGTCCCGGGGCGCACCGGGAGGGCCGCCCGCCCCTCCGGTGTCAGGCCGCCGTGGTGCTCTTCCTGAGGCGGAACCAGTAGAAGCCGTGGCCCGCCAGGGTGAGCAGATAGGGCCACTGGCCGACCGGCGGGAAGCGCACCCCGCCGATCAGCTCGACCGGGTGCCGTCCGGTGAACTGCCGCAGATCCAGCTCGGTGGGCTGGGCGAACCGCGAGAAGTTGTGGACGCACATCACCAGGTCGTCCTTGTGCTCGCGGGTGAAGGCGAGCACGGCGGGGTTGGACGAGGGCAGTTCGTTGTACGAGCCGAGCCCGAAGGCGGGGTTCTGCTTGCGGATCTCGATCATCCGCCGGGTCCAGTGCAGCAGCGAGGAGGGGCTGCTCATGGACGCCTCGACATTGGTCACCTGGTAGCCGTAGACCGGGTCCATGATGGTCGGCAGATAGAGCCGCCCGGGGTCGCAGGAGGAGAATCCCGCGTTCCGGTCGGGGGTCCACTGCATGGGGGTGCGCACCGCGTCGCGGTCGCCGAGCCAGATGTTGTCCCCCATCCCGATCTCGTCGCCGTAGTAGAGGATCGGCGAGCCGGGCAGCGACAGCAGCAGCGCGGTGAAGAGTTCGATCTGGTTGCGGTCGTTGTCCAGCAGGGGCGCGAGCCGGCGGCGGATGCCGATGTTGGCCCGCATGCGCGGATCTTTGGCGTACTCCGCGTACATGTAGTCGCGCTCCTCGTCGGTGACCATCTCCAGGGTCAGCTCGTCGTGGTTGCGCAGGAAGATGCCCCACTGGCAGTTGCGGGGGATCGCCGGGGTCTTGGCGAGGATCTCCGAGACCGGGTAGCGGGACTCGCGCCGCACGGCCATGAAGATGCGGGGCATCACCGGGAAGTGGAACGCCATGTGGCACTCGTCGCCGCCGGCCCCGAAGTCCCCGAGGTACGCGGCCACGTCCTCGGGCCACTGGTTGGCCTCGGCGAGCAGCACGGTGTCGGGGTAGTGGGCGTCGATCTCCCCGCGGACCCGTTTGAGGAAGGAGTGGGTGGCCGGGAGGTTCTCGCAGTTGGTGCCCTCCTCCTGGTAGAGGTAGGGCACCGCGTCGAGGCGGAAGCCGTCGATGCCCAGGTCGAGCCAGAACCGCAGGGCGGAGATGATCTCCTCCTGCACCGCCGGGTTCTCGTAGTTGAGATCGGGCTGGTGGGAGAAGAACCGGTGCCAGTAGTACTGCTTGCGCACCGGGTCGAAGGTCCAGTTGGAGGTCTCCGTGTCGACGAAGATGATCCGGGCGTCCTGGTACTGCTTGTCGTCGTCGGCCCAGACGTAGTAGTCGCCATAGGGGCCCTCGGGGTTGCCGCGCGACTGGAGGAACCACTCGTGCTGATCGCTCGTATGGTTCATGACAAAGTCGATGATCACGCGCATCCCGCGCTGGTGGGCGGCGTCGACGAACTCCACGAAGTCGGCGAGATCGCCGAACTCCGGCAGTACGGAGGTGTAGTCCGCCACGTCGTAACCCCCGTCCCGCAGGGGTGACTTGAAGAACGGCGGCAGCCAGAGGCAGTCCACCCCCAGCCACTGGAGGTAGTCGAGCTTGGCGGTGATGCCCTTGAGGTCTCCGACGCCGTCCCCGTTGCTGTCCTGGAAGGACCGCACGAGGACCTCGTAGAAGACCGCCCGCTTGAACCAGTCGGGATCGCGGTCCTTGGCGGGGGTGTCCTCGAACAGGTCGTGGACGGGCTCATTGACGATCATGATGTGGGTGACCCTCCGATCGGCGGGGACGGTCGCAGAACCACGATGTGCGCGGGCGTACGGCCCGGCTCCAGACGCACATACGCGGATCTGCCCCAGTGATAGGTCTCGCCGGTGAGCTCGTCGCGCACCGGGGCGGTCTCGTGCCAAGCGAGGCCGAGTCGCGGCATGTCCAACGAGACCGTCGCCTCCTGGGTGTGGTGGGGGTCGAGGTTCACGACGACGATGACCGTGTTCGAGGAGGAACGTTTCGAATACGCGATGACCGCGTCGTTGTCGGTGTGGTGGAAGTGCAGCGAGCGGAGCTGCTGGAGCGCGGGGTGCCGCCTTCTGATCCGGTTGAGGGCGGTGATCAGGGGCGCGATGGTGCGTCCGGTGCGCTCGGCGGCCTCCCAGTCGCGCGGGCGCAGCTCGTACTTCTCCGAGTGCAGATACTCCTCGCTGCCCGGCCGGAGCGCGGTGTTCTCGCACAGTTCGTAACCGGCGTACACCCCCCAGCTGGGGGACAGGGTGGCGGCCAGGACCGCGCGCGCCTCGAACGCCGGCCGGCCGCCGTGCTGGAGATAGCCGTGCAGGATGTCGGGCGTGTTCACGAAGAGGTTGGGGCGCAGATACGCGGCGGTCTCGCCGGACAGCTCGGTGAGGTACTCCGTCAGCTCCCGCTTGCCGTTGCGCCAGGTGAAGTAGGTGTACGACTGCTGGAAGCCGACGGCGGCCAGCGTCCGCATCATGGCCGGCCGGGTGAACGCCTCCGCCAGGAAGATCACATCCGGGTCGGTGCGGGCGATGTCCGCGAGGACCTGCTCCCAGAAGACCACCGGCTTGGTGTGCGGATTGTCCACCCGGAAGATCCGCACCCCCCGGTCCATCCAGAACCGCAGCAGCCGCACCGACTCGCGCACCAGGCCCCGCATGTCCCGGTCGAAGGCGAGGGGGTAGATGTCCTGGTACTTCTTGGGCGGGTTCTCGGCGTACGCGACCGTGCCGTCGGGGCGCCGGCGGAACCACTCGGGGTGCTCGCTCACCCAGGGGTGGTCGGGGGAGCACTGGAGCGCGAAGTCGAGGGCGACCTCCATCCGCAGGGAGCGGGCGGTCGCCACGAAGTGGTCGAAGTCCTCGAAGGTGCCGAGATCCGGGTGGAGGGCGTCGTGGCCGCCGTCCGGGGAGCCGATCGCCCAGGGCACGCCGACATCGTGGGGGCCGGGGGAGAGGGAGTTGTCGGGGCCCTTGCGGAAGGTGGTGCCGATGGGGTGGACCGGCGGCAGATAGACCACGTCGAAGCCCATCGCGGCCACGGCGGGCAGCCGCCGGGCGGCGGTGCGGAAGGTGCCGGAGACGGGCGGGGCGCCCGGGGTGACCACGGCACCCTCGGAGCGCGGGAACAGCTCGTACCACGATCCGAAGAGCGCCCGGCCGCGCTCCACCAGGAGCGGCAGCGGGCGCGAGAGGGTGACCCGCTCCCGCAGCGGATGGCGGTCGAGGGCCTCGGTCGCGTCGGGCGCGAGCGCGGCGGCCAGCCGGGCGGCCGGGGGGCGGCCGGGGTCGCGCAGCGCGTCCACCACCGCGAGCACCGCCTCCCGGCCGTCGCTCTTGGGGACGCCCTCGGCCGCCCGCTCGTACAGCCCCGCGCCCTCGGCGAGGACGAGCGCGGTGTCGATGCCCGCCGGGATCTTGAGCCGGGCGGTGCGGAGCCAGCCGGCGACCGGGTCGCTCCACGCCTCGACGGCGAAGCTCCAGTGGCCCTCCGCGTCGGGGGTGATCTCCGCGCTCCAGCGGTCGGTGCCGGGGTCCCGTTCCCGCATGGGGGTCCAGGGGCCGGGCCGGCCGCTGGGGTCCCGCAGGACGACATTGGCGGCGACAGGATCGTGTCCCTCGCCGAAGACAGTGGCGCTGACCTCGAAGGTCTCGCCGACGACAGCTTTCGCCGGCCTCCTTCCGCAGTCGATTCGGGGGCGGACGTCCAGGACGGGAATGCGACCGATCATGGGCTCACCTGAGGGCTGTGCGGGCAGGGCAGGTTGAGACAAAGGTGATGCTTTGAAAGTTTTACCTGATATTTGTGACGGTTTGGTCGAAGGCTGGCGGGCTGGGGGCATGACCGCTCCTGTCCGCGTTCACTCGGGTGGGCGGATGACGGCTGGCGGTACGGGCGGAACAGCTGGCGCGACGGCGGCCGGGCGGCCGGCGGAGAGCGGGTGGCCGGCCGGGCCGGGTCGGGCCGGGTCGGGCCGGTCGGCGCGGACATCCCGGGACGCGGGTGAGGACGCGTACCGGGGGAGCCTTCCCCTGCCCTCCGGGCGGGCAATCCGGTGTATTCCTGCCTACTGGGGCGCCGCTGTGCGCACAAGAGTTGCGCCGGTACGCGAGGGCGGCGCGCGGGACCGGCACGGCACGGTGGCACAGGGCCACGGCACGGGGCGGGGCCTTATGCCGGTGGCATAGGGGTCCGGCACTCCGGGGGCGGCGGCGGGGCCGGGCGCTCGGCGGTCCGCGCCGCTGGTCCGCGCGGCCGGGCGGCGCCCGGCGGCCACGGGCGGGCCGTCCCGGTGCGAGGCCGGGCGAGGGGGGGGGGGGCCGGGGGGGGCCG
>NZ_JBEOYB010000024.1:0-100931 GCF_040296845.1 Streptomyces sp. NPDC001985 | reverse complement strand
CCTCGCCGACGACCTTGGCCCGCATGTCGTCGCCGTTGACCCGGATGGCCGGCGCCCCGCCCCCGCCCCTCCCGGGCCCTCGCCCGCCCTGCCGCAGAAGCGGAATGGGTCACAATCGCTTTCGATGAGCAAACACCCGGCCTAGCGTTCGACAGGTCGGGTGTTTGCATGTCGGCAGCATGTCGGCACCGTTACCAAAGCGTGATCCCGAGGGTTCTTGCGGATGTCCCCGGGGTGGACGCAGAGTGATGTATGCGCTTACAGGCAGCGCATACATCACCGGTTGACACCGCCGGAACGCTCAAGGAGGAGCCTCCATGCACCGCACCGCCAGAACCGCCTCGGTGGCCGTCGCACTCGCGGCCATGTTCGGAATCTCCGCGTGCGGCGGCTCGGGCGGGGCGGAGGTCGGCGCCGACGAGAAGCAGACCCTCACGGTCTGGGCCATGGGCACGGAGGGTGAGAAGCTCGTCGATGTCGCCGCCGAGTACCAGAAGAAGAACCCCAACGTCACGGTGAAGGTCACCCCGGTGGGCTGGGATGTCGCCCACCAGAAGCAGGTCGCCGCCGCCGCGGCGGGCAATCTGCCCGATGTGATGCAGATGGGCTCCACCTTCATGGGCGAGTTCGCCGAGCTGGGCGTCCTGGAGCCGGTGGACACCAAGGCGTTCGCCGAGAAGGACTTCTTCCCCGCCGCGTGGGAGGGCAATGTCGTGGACGGCACGGTCTACGGCGTGCCCTGGTACGTGGACGCGCGGGTGCTCTACTACCGCACCGACCTCGCCGAGAAGGCCGGTGTCGGCAAGGCCCCGGCCACCTGGGCCGAGATGTCCGCGCTCGCCGGAGCCTTCCAGGAGAAGGCCGACACCAAGTGGGGCATCTCCCTCCAGCCCTACAACCTCGACGCCTGGCAGAACTGGCTGCCGTTCTTCTACTCCGCGGGCGGTGAACTGATCAAGGACGGCAAGCCCGCCCTGGACAGCGAGGCCGCGGTGAAGTCCCTCGCGGAGTACGCCTCGTACTTCGAGAAGGGTCTCGCCAAGAAGAGCGTCCAGCCCGGCTATGACGTGATCAAGGACTTCGGCAACGGCAGTGTGCCGATGTTCCTCTCCGGCCCCTGGCAGACCGTCAACATCGCCGAGAACCAGCCCCAGCTCAAGGGCAAGTGGGCCGCCGCCCCGCTCCCCGCGGGCACCTCCTCCACCTCCTTCGCCGGCGGCTCCAGCCTCGTCATATCCAAGGACAGCGAGCACAAGCCGGCCGCCCGGGAGTTCATCAAGCACCTCACCGACGCCAAGGGCCAGGCCGACTGGTACAAGCGCACCACCGATCTGCCCGCGAACAAGGCCGCGTGGGACGACGGCGAACTCGCCTCCGACCCCCACCTGAAGACCTTCCGCACCCAGATGGAGAGCGCCAAGGCCATCCCGGCGCTCGCCAAGTGGGCCCAGATCGGCTCCAAGATCGACTCGGCGATCGAGTCGGTGACCCAGGGCAAGGCGTCCCCGGCCGAGGCGGCCGAGAAGATGCAGTCCGAGACCGCCGGCCTGGTCGAGTAGCGCCGTGAGCACCCTCACCGAGACGCCCGCCAAGGGCCCGGCGGCGACGGCGCGGCCGTCCCCGCCGGGGCCCGGGCCCCGCAAACGCCGCCGGGCCGGGGTGCAGAACCTGGCGGGCTGGTTCTTCTCCACCCCGTTCCTGGTCCTCTTCGCCGTCTTCATGGCCCTGCCGATCATCGCCACGCTGGTGATGAGCTTCACCGACTTCGGGCTGCGCAATGTCACCGACCCGTTCTCGGCGGAGTTCATCGGCCTGGAGAACTACACCAGGCTCTTCGGTGACGAGAAGTTCCTCACGGCGCTCTTCAACACGGGGTACTTCGTCGTCGTCGGGGTGCCCCTGACCATCGGGGTGGGTCTGGTCATCGCCGTCCTGCTGAACAACGGCATCCACCGGCTCCGCTCCTTCTTCCGGATCGGCTTCTACGCCCCCGTCGTCACCAGCATCGTGGCCATCGCCGTCGTCTGGCGGTTCGTGCTGGACCCGGCCGACGGCCTGGTCGCCGGGGTCGCCGCCGAACTCGGCATGACCTCGCCCGACTTCCTCGGCTCCGAGACCCTCGCCATGCCCTCGCTGATCGTGATGGCCGTCTGGCGCAACCTCGGCACGGTCATGGTGCTCTTCATCGCCGGTCTCCAGGCCATCCCCGCCGAGGTCCGCGAGGCCGCCCGGCTCGACGGTGCCGGGACGTGGCAGGAGTTCCGCCGGATCACCGTCCCGCTGCTGCGCCCCACCCTGCTCTACGCGACCGTCATCACCACCATCGGCTACCTCAATGTCTTCGAGGAGCCCTTTGTGATGACCAACGGAGGACCGTCCGACAGCACCCTGACGGTCTCCCTCCACATGTACCGGGAGGGCTTCAACTTCTTCCACATGGGATACGCGAGCGCCATGGCGTACGTCCTGTTCGTCGTGATCATGGGCATCACTGTGCTCCAGCTCCGTCTGCTGAAGGACAACACCGAATGAGCACCGCACGACTGAAGCGGCCCGCGGCCTATCTGGCGCTCAGCGCCGGGCTGATGCTGATGGCCGCCCCCTTTCTGTGGATGGCGCTGTCCGCGTTCAAGACCAAGCCGGAACTGGCGGCCAGCCCGCCGGTGTGGATTCCCACCGAGTGGACCCTCGCGAACTTCCGCGAGCTGCTCGACCTCCTCGACCTCCCGGCCTACTTCCTCAACTCCACGATCGTCGCCTCCCTGGTCACCGTCTCCAATCTGCTCTTCTGCTCGATGCTCGGCTACGCCCTGGCGAAGCTGAACTTCGCCGGGAAGAACAAGCTCTTCGGTCTGGTCCTGGGCGCGCTGATGGTGCCCGGCAATCTGATGCTGCTGCCCCTGTTCGTGCTGATGAGCAAGATGCAGCTGATCGACTCCTACGCGGGGCTCGTGCTGCCGTTCGCCGCCGGGGCCTTCGGGGTCTTCCTCATGCGCCAGTTCATGCTCTCCGTCCCGGACGAGCTGCTGGAGGCCGCGAGGCTCGACGGCGCGGGGGAGTGGTACATCTTCTGGCGGATCGTGATGCCGCTGGTGAAACCGGCCCTGGCGACCCTGGCGATCCTCACCTTCCTCCAGTCGTGGAACAACTTCGTCTGGCCGCTCATCGCGACCAACGACCCCGACAAGTACACCCTCCCCGTGGCGCTGGCGACCTTCGCCACCGACCCCAACCGGGCCAACGGCGCCAATGGCGTCCTCATGGCCGGCTCCTTCCTCGTGGTGCTGCCGGTGCTGCTGGTCTTCGCGGTGCTCCAGCGCCACTTCACCCAGGGCATCGCGACCGCCGGTCTCAAGTAACCCGGCCCCGGCCCCCGGGAGCCCCGCCCCCTTCACCGGGCGCCCCCTCTCTCCGGGCGGCGGCCCACGCGCCGCCGCCTCACCATCCCCACCCCCCTCACGGATAGGTATGTGCTGATATGAGCGAGAAGTCCGCTGCCCATGTCGACTGGGAGTCCCGCATCGGCAAGCCCAGCGACACCCGCCTCACGGGAGCGGGCGAGCTGCCCGCCCCCACCCGGGTGACCGCTCGGGACGGCACCGGCCATGTTCTGCTCGACTGGACCCCGGTCGACGGAGCGCTCGGCTATCTGGTCCACCGCGCCGACACCGCCGAGGGGCCGTTCGAGCCGCTGGACCACCTCGGCGGCGATGTGCTGGCCGTGCCCCACCCGCCGTACGCCGACACGCTCGCCGAGCCCGGCCGCGGCTACCACTACCGGATAGCCACCTGGTCCGACAGCGGCGCGGGCGGACTCTCCGAAGCCGTCACCGGCAGCGCCGCGCCCGCGGGCCCGGCACCTGCCGGGGTCACCGTCGCCGTCGACGCCTCGGCGCCCACCACCGATCTGCCCGGCGTCTGGAACCGGATGATCGGTGCCGAGCACTTCTCCCTGCTGATCTGGGACAAGCCCGGAGCGGGCGGCTCCGATGTCGCCGCCGAGTACGCCCGGGCGCTCGGGATCGTCCGGGACGAGATCGGGGTGCGCTCGGTCCGCGCCCACGGCACCTTCCTGCCCGAGACGGTCTCCGTCCGGCCCGATGGCTCCTTCGACTTCTCCGGCCTCGACCAGGTCTACGACCGCTTCCTCGCCACCGGCCTCAAGCCCGTGGTCGAACTCTCCTTCATGCCGAAGGAGCTGGCCGCCGACCCCGGCTACACCGTCTTCGACTACAAGGCCCTGGTCTCCACCCCCGCCGACTGGGACCGCTGGGGCGACCTCTGCCGCGATCTGACCCACCACCTCCAGGAGCGGTACGGCCGGGACGAGGTCGCCGGCTGGGAGTTCGAGGTGTGGAACGAGGCCAATCTGGAGGTCTTCTGGAACGGCACCCAGGACGACTACCACCGGCTCTACGAGGTCGCCGCCCGCGCCGTGAAGTCGGTGGACGAGCGCATCCGCGTCGGCGGCCCCTCCTCCGCCGCGGCCGGCTGGGTCGGCGCGCTGCTGGAGCACTGCCGCACCCATGACGTACCCCTCGACTTCGTCTCCACCCACACCTACGGCAACGCGCCGCTCGACTTCCGGCCCATGACCCGCGCCTTCGCCGAGTCCACCGGACGGCCCGAGCCGGAGATCCTGTGGACCGAGTGGGGGGTGACCCCGACCCACTTCCACCGGGTCAGCGACTCCGTCTTCGCCGCGCCCTTCGTGCTCCGGGGCATGAAGAGCGCACTCGCCTCCACCGACGCCCTCGCCTACTGGGTCGCCTCCGACCAGTTCGAGGAGCTGGGCTGGCCGCCCCGGCTCTTCCACGGCGGCTTCGGGCTGCTCACCGTCGGCAATCTGCGCAAGCCCCGCTTCTGGGCGCTGTACCTCCTCTCCCAGCTGGCGGGCGGCCGGATTCCCGCCGCCGTCACCGGTGACGGCGCCGACGCGCTGACCGAGGCTCTCGCCACCCGCGCCGAGGACGGCTCCACCCTGGACCTCCTCGTCTGGAACGGCACCCTCGACCAGTCGAAGATCGACGGGGACGAGGCGCTGCACCGCACCGCGACCGTCCGCCTCTCCGGGCTCACCCCCGGCGCCTCCTACACCCTCGCCTCCCGGCGGGTCGACGAGCGGCACGCCAACATCCAGGCCGTCTGGAACGACCTCGGCGGCGGCGACTGGCCCGACGACCAGCAGTGGGAGAAGCTGCGCGCCGCCGACCAGCTCCCCGAGGAGGGCCTCGGCTCCGTGACCGCGGAGGCCGACGGCACCGCCGCCCTCACCTTCGAACTGCCCAACCCGGGCATCCGCTTCCTCCACCTCACCCGCGCCTGATCCGCCGGGGGCCGCCGGCAGCCGAGCGCCGGCGGCCCCCGGGCCCGCACCACCGACCCCACCCCCGCATCCGACCACGGGAGCTGGACATCCATGGACCGTCTCGACCGCCGCACGCTGCTCACGGCCGCGGGGGCAGCCGCCCTCTCCGTCCCGGCGCTCTCCGCGCCCGCGCTCGCCGCGCCGTCCCCGGCCGCCACCGGTGCGCCTCAGGGCGCGAAAAGTCTCCATGCTTCTCCTACGACCCTGCTGCACAAGTGGTTCCGGGACACGTATCACTCGATCGAGCGAATGACGACCGACTTCGGTCTCACCGCCGACAAGGCCGACCTCAGCCGCCCCGGCAAGCCCGTCCCCTCCCGCAACACCTCTCCCACCAACATCGGCTGCGGTCTCTGGTCGACCGTCGCCGCCGCCGGGCTCGGTGTGATCAGCCGGGCCACCCTGCACCGCCGCCTCGACCACATGGTCACCGCCGTCGAGCGGCTCGAACGCCACCACGGCTTCTGGGTCAACTGGTACGACGCCCACGACGGCTCCGTCCTGACCCGCTGGCCCGAGACCGGGGAGGCGGTCCGCCCCTTCCTCTCCTCCGTCGACAACGCCTGGCTCGTCACCGGACTGCGCATCGCCGCAGACGCCGACCCCGCGCTGCGCCGCCGTACCGCCCGGATTCTGGCCGGCGCGGACTGGTCGTACTTCTACACCCCCTACGACCCCGCCGACCCCGTCAAGGGCCCCGGCCAGCTCCGCGGCGGCTTCTGGACCGACACCGGCGAACCGACACCCCACCACTACGGCGCCCTCAACACCGAGCCCCGCATGGCCAGCTACCTCGGCATCGCCGACGGCTCACTCCCCGCCGCCCACTACTGGCACCTGCTGCGCACCATGCTCCCCGAGCACGAGCAGGAGCAGACCCCCGGCGGCTCGTACACCACCGTCGACGGCGTCCGGGTCTGGAACGGCCACTACACCCACCGGGGCCGCAAGCTCGTCCCCGCCTGGGGCGGCTCCATGTTCGAGGCGCTGATGGTGCCCCTGTTCGTCCCCGAGTCCACGTGGGGGCGGCGCTCCTGGGGAGTGACCCACAGCCGTTTCGTGCGCTCCCAGATCGAGCACGGACTCGACGAGGAGAAGTACGGCTACTGGGGCTTCTCCCCGGCGAACATCCCCGAGGGCGGCTACCGCGAGTACGGCGTCGACGCGATCGGGATGCAGGTGGAGGGGTACCAGTCCGGCGGGGTCGTCACCCCGCACGCCTCCTTCCTCGCCCTGCCGCAGGCCCGCCGGGAGGCCGTCGCCAACCTCCGATCGATCGCCCGCGACTTCGGCGCGTACCACGAGGGCTACGGCTTCCGCGACTCCGTCGATGTCCGCACCGGACGGGTCAGCGACTTCGTGCTCGCGCTCGACCAGGGCATGATCGCGGCGGCCCTCGCCCAGGAGCTGCGCCCGGGCCTCCTCCAGCGCCCCTTCCGGACCGGCGGTTTCGCCTCCCGGGTCAGGCCGCTGCTGGAGCGGGAGCGGTTCAGCATCTGAGGACCGACGCCCGAGGGGCCGGTTCCACCGGACAGTCCCGGTGGAACCGGCCCCTCGGGCACGGGGCGCGAGCCGCTCAGAGCGCTCCCTTGCGCCGCTCCCGGGTCAGCAGATAGCCGAGATAGGCGCCGCCGATCGCCATCGTGTAGATACCGACGGGCAGATCCTCGAAGAGCGGCAACTGCTGGGCGCAGAGGTCCGCCACCACCATGAGCAGGGCGCCGGTCAGCGCGCCCAGCAGCAGATGGGGGCCGGGCGCCCGGGTGATCCGCTTCGCGATCTGCGGCGCGGTCAGCGCGACGAACGCGATCGGGCCCGCCACACTCACCGCGCCCGCCGACAGCACGATCGCGAGCACCACCGCGAACGTCTTGGTGTTCCTCGGCTCCGAGCCCAGCCCCTGGGCGATGTCGTCGCCCATCTCGCCGATGCCCAGCCGCCGCGCGGTGAGCGCGGTGAGCGGCACGGTCACCAGCAGGACCAGCCCGATGGTGGTGGCATCGGACCAGGAGCGCGAGTCCAGGCTGCCGTTGACATAGGCCGCGAGTTCCGACGCGCTGTCCCGCTTCATCGCGTACACCACGTACTGCGTCACGGCCGCGCAGATCGCCGCGACGCCGATACCGGCGACCACCAGCCGGGCCGGATTGCGGAACCCGGTGCCGGTGGAGACATGGACGAGCGCCATGGCGAGCACACCGCCGGCCAGCGCGCCGACCGGGACCGGTACCGTGCCGGGCAGCATCAGCGCCACGAGGGCCGCGCCCGCGCCCGCCCCCGCGCCCAGCCCGATCACATCGGGGCTGCCCAGCGGGTTGCGGGTGGCGGACTGGAACAGCGCCCCCGAGAGCCCCAGCGCACAGCCGGTGCCGAGCGCCACCACGAGCCGGGGGCCGCGCAGCCGCTCCAGGACGAAGGCGTTCTTGCCCTCGGCCCCGCCGCCCAGCGCCTCGCCGAGGTCGGCGAGCGGAATGCCGAGCCGGCCCAGCGACAGCGTCGCCACGCACGCCACCACCAGCAGCACCAGCAGGCCGAGCGCCGTGAACACCGACACCCGCCGCACGGGGACGGCGAGTCCGCGCCCGATCCGGAGAAACCCCCGGGGGGCCCGGATCTCCGCCGGCGCCGGGCGAACCGGCCCGCGGGGCGCTCCGGTCCGGGGACCGGCGGCGTCCGGGATCATGCGTTCCCCCTCATTCTGCGTACGGCCACGAGCAGCGCGGGAGCGCCGATGAACGCGGTGACGACCCCGACCATCAGCTCCTGCGGCCGCATCACCACCCGCCCGACGACATCCGCGGCGAGCAGCAGCGCCGGCCCGGCGATGGCCGAGAAGGCGATCTGCCAGCGGAAGTCCACTCCGACGGCGGCCCGCACGATGTGCGGAACGGCCAGACCGACAAAGGCGATCGGGCCGACCGCCGCCGTCGCCGCCGCGCTGAGCAGGGTGGCCGCGAGGAGACCTCCCGCCCGCACCAGCCAGGGGTTCGCCCCGAGGGCCGCCGCGGTCGAGTCCCCGAGCGCGAGCGCGTTGAGGCTGTGCCCCAGCACCAGCGCGAGGACGAACCCGGCGGCGGCGAACGGCAGCATCGAGTGGAACACCTCGAAGTTCCGGCCGCCCAGCGCGCCGACCACCCAGTACCGGTAGCTGTCGAAGACCTGCGGCTTGCTCAGGGTCACCGCCTGGATGTACGCCATCAGCACGGCGGAGAGCACCGCGCCCGCCAGGACCAGGCGGACCTGGCTCTTGCCGGAGCCCGCCGAGCCGATGCCCTGGACGACGACCCCGGCGATCAGCGCCCCCGGCAGGGCCCACCACATCGCGGCCGTACCGCCGCTCGCGCCCCAGAAGGCGGTGGCGGTGACGATGCTCGCCGAGGCGCCCGCGTTGATGCCCAGCAGTCCGGGCTCGGCCAGATGGTTGCGGGTCACCCCCTGCATGAGGGTGCCCGCGACCGCCAGACAGAGCCCGGCCAGCACCCCGAGCGCGGTCCGCGGATAGCGGCTCTCGACGATGGTGGTGATCTGGGCGTCACCGCTGCCCGAGAGCACGTCGACCACCTCGCCGAACGAGGTGGTCCTGCTGCCGAACATGACACTGGCGGCCAGGGCGAGCCCCAGCACCACCAGGCCGGCGATCAGCGCGCACACCCGCCGGGCAGTGCCCTGTCGTGCGGCACTGCCCGGCGGGACGTGGGAAACGGTGGCCATATGGCTCCTCTGTCCCCTGCTTCCGGTCTACTTGCCGGCGGCGGCGACAGCCTTGTCGATCAGCGGCAGATACCGGTCGATCGTCCACGGCACGGTCAGCGGGTTGATGATCGAGGAGGCGGTGACGAAGGAGTTGCTGTCACCGACCACCACGGCGCCCTTCTCGACCGCGGGGATGTTCGCGTACAGCGGCTGTGCCTCGATCTCCTTGCGGTTCTTCTCGTCGGTGTAGAACGTGAAGATCAGGTCGCTGTCCTTGAGCTTCTCGGCGTTCTCCAGACCGATCAGCGCCGAGTCGGTGCCCTTCGTCTCCTTGAAGCCGTTCACCACCGGGTCGACGGTCAGGCCGAACGAGGAGACCATCTTGACCCGCTGCTCCTCGGGCTTGAACACACCGAGGGTCCCGGGGCCGGTGTTGTAGATGTACGAGAAGGTCAGGTCCTTGTACTTCGGCCGGGTCTTGCCGGCGTCCGCGAGCTGCTTCTCGATCTTCCCGATCAGCTCGGGGCCCTCGGCGGGCTTGCCCAGCGCCTTGGAGATGATCTCGATCTGCTGGTCCCAGTTGGTGCTCCAGGGCAGATCCGGGTAGGCCACCGTGGGGGCGATGTCCTTGAGCTTGTCGTACTGCTTCTGCGTGACGCCCGACCACGGGGCGAGGATGACATCCGGCTCCAGCTCCAGGATGGCCTCCATGTCCAGCTCCTCGCCGCCCGTGAACTGCTCGGGGAGCTTGTCGCCCTTCTCGGTCACGGCCTCGTGAATCCACGGCAGGTAGCCGGTCTTGTCGGCGCCCCACGGGTAGCTCTCGATGCCCACGGGGGTGTGGCCGAGGGCGATGGCGGTCTCCGCCGAGCCCTGGCCCAGGGTGACGACCCGCTTGGGCTGTGTCTTGATCTCGGCGGTGCCGAGCGCGCTCTTGATGGAGACCGGGAACGCTCCGCCGCTCTTCTCGGCGGCGCCGTCCGGCTTCTTGTCGCCGTCGCCGGACGACGAGCAGCCACCGATGGTCAGTACGGCGGCGGTGGCGGTGGCCGCGGCGGCGAGCGCGCGGCGACGCGCACGAGTGAACCCGAGCATGGACGTTCCTCAAGATTGATGTGCAAGGCCGTCGACCCGGCGTCCCGGCGGAAGGGGGATTCCTCCCGGTGTTCCGCCACGGTGGACGCGGTGAACAGCGGCACTGATCGACTTAGGCAAGCCTAAGCTACGCCTGACTCAACCTTCAACCACCCCCCTGAGGGAGGCGCCGAGGGGCTTCTCCGTGTCCGCTCGGGCACCCTCCGTGACAACCGTGTCCGCGGAGAGTGGTTTCCCCTCGTTGGCCTATGCCGGGCCCCGCACTCTCCCTAGCATGGGCGTCTCACGGCTTCTCTCTGCCGACAGACCGACGGACATGGGTGATTGCGGGATGCGGAACGAGTCGTGGCGCCCGGACGCCATCGACACGACAGTGCCCAGCGTGGCACGGATGTACGACTACTACCTGGGGGGCAAGGACAACTACGAGTCGGACCGCGTCGCCTGCGAGGAGCTGCTGACGCAGGTCCCCAGCACCAAGGTCCTCGCGGTGAACAACCGGCGCTTCCTGCAGCGCGTGGTGCGGCTGCTCGCCACCGAGTACGGCATCCGCCAGTTCATCGACCACGGCTCAGGTCTGCCCACCCAGGACAATGTCCACCAGGTGGCCCAGGCCGTCGACCCGGCGTCGAAGGTGGTCTATGTCGACAACGACCCGATCGTGCTCGCGCACGGCCGGGCGCTGCTCGACGAGAACGACCGCACCGCCGTCATCCAGGCCGACATGCGGGACACCGAGGGCATCTTCGGCCACGCGGACACCGCCCGGCTGATCGACTTCGACCAGCCCGTCGCCGCCCTCTTCGTCTCGGTCATGCACTGCATACCGGACGAGAGCGACCCGGCCGCGCTGATCCGGCGGGTCGCCGAGCGGCTGGCGCCGGGGAGCTTCCTCGTCGTGTGCCAACTGGTCAGCGAGCGCCCGGAGATCCGGAAGTTCGTCACCGACTTCATGGCCGAGGCGACCGGCGGACACTGGGGCCGGGTGCGTGCCCAGAGCGAGGTGACCGAGTACTTCACCGGGCTCGACGTCCTGGAGCCGGGGCTGGTCGAGGTGTCGACCTGGCGCCCGGACAACGACCTCGCCCCGGTCCAGGAGACCGACGAGTGGATCGAGTGGGGCGGTGTCGCCCGGCTGGCGTGACCGGCCGGCGTGACCTCGCGCACCGGCCGCCCGGGTGACCGCGCGGCCGGGGCTCCGCCCGGTGGGCGCGTCCGGCGCGGGGGCGCGGGCGTCAGGATTGGCTCAGCCGCCCGCGGAGCACCTCCAGCGACCGGGCGGGCGTCAGCGCGCAGGCGCCGACCCGGTCCAGCATGTTCCGGTACTGCTCGACGATCTGCGGTTTCTGGGTGAAGGTCGAATCCGTCAGATGCTCTATGTAGACGGCGTCCCGGAGATCGCCCAGCGCGAACCGCAGATAGGTCACGCCCGTGCCCACGCCCACCGCGGCCGACACATCGAGCGGGGCGATCTGGAGGGTGATCCTCGGGCGCTCCACCAGCGTGATCAGATGCTCCAGCTGGGCGCGCATCACCTCCGCGCCGCCGACCGTCCGCAGCAGCACTGACTCGTCGATCACCGCCCACAGATGGGGCGCGTCCGCCTGGTCCAGATGCCGCTGCCGCTCCTGGCGCAGCTCGACCCGGCGCATCACCTCGTGCGGCAGGAGATGGCCGGGGCCCGCCTGGATCACCGCCCGGGTGTACGCGGGGGTCTGGAGCAGGCCCGGCACATAGAAGGGCTCGTACGCGCGGATGCGCTCGGCCGCGCTCTCCAGGGCGACCAGGGGGGTGAAGAAGTCGGAGAGGACATCGCTGAACGAGCGCCACCAGTCACTGCGGCGGGACTGCTCGACCAACCGCAGGAACTCCTCGACCCGCTCCTCGCTGTCGACCCCGTACAGACTCAGCAGCGCGAGCGCGTCGGCCCGCTTGCAGCCATGGCGCCCCAGTTCGATTCGGCTGGTTTTCGACCGTGAGAAACCGAGCTGCCCGTCGACGTCGGCGGGGTCGAGCCCGGCGGCCACGCGCAGTTCGCGCAGCTTGCCGCCGAGGATCAGCTTCAGCGCTGTCGGGTTCTTCTCCACCGCCCCCAGAGGTCTCAGGAACAACGACTCGGTCGGGTCGGGTGCAGCCATGGGGGCCATGGGGGCGCTCCTGCGGACGCTCGGGAGATGTCAGTATCCACCACGGACCCATGACCGACAGGGGGCGTGCCCGTCCGGAGTGCTTTTCAGCCTGTCATCGAGTCGAAGTCGCCACTGCGCGCACCGGCCACAAAAGCGGCTATCTCCTCCCGTGTGTAGACCAGGGCCGGTCCCTGCGGGTCACGGGAGTTGCGGATCGCGACCCCGCCGCCGGGCAGCTCCGCCAGTTCCACGCAGTTCCCCGTGGCGTTGCTGTGACTGCTCTTGGTCCAGGTCACCGAGGTGAGTGCGCTTGCTCGCATGCCATTGATGAAGTGTTCCACTGCCACAGTCCCTTGCTCTTCGTACGGTCGCTCGTGGGCTCAGACTGCCGCGAATGCAATCCCATCTGCAATCCCAGATGCAATTGCATTCTTGTGCGGGACTCGACCATACTCGTCCCCGCGGCCCGCCGCCGCAGCGTCGAAGTCCGCATCCTCCAGGGGGACATGACCAGTGACGACCCATGTGTCAGCCTCAGCGACCACGAGCATCAGGGGCAGCGGAGGGCTCTCCTCCGCCGGCTCGGGCGCGGACTGGCCGCTCGGCTCGGCCGATCAGGGCCCGCCGTCGCCCTGGGGAGGCGGTCACGGCGGGGTCCCCGCCGGATTCGCCGCGTGCGGGCTGGACGGGAATCTGCGCAACGCCTCACAGGCCCGCCGCTTCGTCGCCGCCACCCTCGACCGGTGGGAGCTGCCCGCGCTCGTCCCCGACGCCGCGCTCGTGGTCAGCGAACTCGTCACCAACGCCGTGCAGCACGCGCTCGACCCCGAGACGCCGGACCCGGTCGACTACCCGGTCTGGCTCGGGATGTTTCTCCACCCCGAGGATGTCGTCTGCGCGGTCACCGACCCCAGCTCCCGCCCGCCGCGCCCGCGCGACGCCGGCAGTTGCGCGCTCGGCGGCCGGGGGCTCTCGCTGATCGACGCGCTGAGCCAGAGCTGGTCGTGGTCGCTGACCCCGCCCCGGGGCAAGACCGTCTGGGCGGCTCTGCCGCTGGCCGCCCCGCCGCGCTGACTCAGCGCTCTTCGCCCTCCTCGCCCTCCTCGCCCTCCAGGAACGTCCGGACGACCTCGATCTCCCCGATGCGCGAGGTGCTCACCCGCCGGGGGTCGTCCCCGAGCACCACCAGATCCGCCCGCTTGCCCGCGGCGATGCTTCCGGCGCTCTCCTCCCAGCGGCAGGCGTGGGCGGCGCCCAGGGTGTACGCGTGCAGGGCCTCGTCCACGGTGATGCCCTCGGCGGGTCCGATCACCCGCCCCGACAGCGAGGTCCGTTCCACCATGAACTGGATGGCCCGCAGCGGCGCGCCGTCCGCCACCGGGCGGTCCGAACTCCCCGCGATCCGTACGCCGTTGTCGAGGAACCCCCGGCCCCGGTAGAGCCAGGGAGCACGGCCCTCGCCCATGATCGCGGCATAGTCGTCGCCGAAGTACCGCAGAAACGACGGCTGGATGACGGCGGTGGCCCCCACGGCCGCGAAGCGCGGCAGCTGGTCGGGGCGGACCAGGCCCGCGTGCTCGATACGGTGCCGGGCGTCGGGCCGGGGCCGTATCCGCTGTGCTCTCTCCAGTGCGTCCAGGGCGAGTTCGACGGCCCGGTCGCCGATGGCGTGGACGGCGAGCTGCCAGCCCGCGAGATGGCCCTGGACAATGATCTCGTCGAGCGGCCGGTCGGTCCGCTGGAGCCGCCCGGCGCCGTCCGTCCCCTCGTAGGGGCTGCTCAGAGCGGCCGTACGGGCCATCATGCCGCCGTCCGTGAAGACCTTGAGCGCGCCGAGCGACAGCCGCCCCCCGCCGAAGCCGGTGCGCAGGCCGAGCCCGATCGCGTGCGAGGTGGTGTCCCCGGGCGCCGCGTCGACCGGTCCGAGGGCGTCCGCGGCGACCATGAGCTGGAGCCGCAGCGGCAGCCGGCCCGTGTCCAGGGCGAGCTGGCACGCCGCGCCCTCGATCGGGCTGAAGGCGAAGAGGCCGCTGCCGAGGCCCGCCTCGGCGCAGGCCGTCACCCCCTCGGCCCGGCACTGGAGGGCGGCCCGCTCCAGGGCCCCGGCCAGCTCCTCCAGCGCGTGCGCGGGCCGCAGCCGGCGCGCCCGCGCCATGGACTCCTCCGCGAGAAAGCCCTCGGTGCGGACGGGCCCGGGGAGCAGATCCATGATCGCGCTGTTCACCACGCACCCGTGGCCCGAGATGTGACCGATGAGGACCTTCCGCCCCGCGCTCACCGTGTCCAGCTCGGCCGCGGTGAGATGGCGGCCCAGCGGGCGCTGGTCGTACCCCGTCAGATCCACCCAGTCCCCGGGCCCGGCCCCGGCCACGGCCCGCGCGACCACCGCCAGGACGGCGCCCGGGTCCGCGGAGGGGGCGACGTCGGGCATCCGTGCCCCCAGCCCCGTCCACAGGAGATGGACATGGCTGTCGATGAACCCCGGCAGTACGGTGGCACCGCCGAGATCGAGGAGGCGGCGCGCGGGGAGCGCGGAGACCTCCTCGTCCAGGCCCGCGATCCGGCCCCGCCAGATGCCGAGTTCCCGGGCGGCGGGGCGGGCCGGGTCCATGGTGACGATGTTGGCGTTGGTGATCCTGGCGCAGAGCACGGGCGCATCCCTTCGAGGACGGTGGAAGAGGGGGAGCCGTGGAGCCCTCTCCCATCCTGTGGTCCCGGGGGAGCGTGAGAACCCGTCAGGCGCGGTGGATTCCGCGGCATATCGGTCGGAGAATCGCAGCAAGAACAGTTATGATTAGGTGAGGCTAACCTAAGAAGGTGTTGTGGGTGGACGAGCGGCGAGAGCTCCCGCCGAGCCGGCTGGCGACCTGGGCGGATGGCGTGGTCGCGGACCTCGACACGCAGGACGAGATCGACCGGGCGCTGCGCCGCGCCCTGGGCGGGGAGCCGAGTCTGCGCGAGGAGAACGCGTCCCGCATGGCCGACGCCCTGCGCGCGGCGGCCCTCGGGCTGACTCCGGCCGGCTGCGCGGCCGCGGCGGGCGTCTCGGAGCGGCTGCTGCTCAACTGGCAGTCCCAGGACGCCCCCTTCGCGGCGGCGATGGCCGCCGCGGAGGAGATGGCCCGCGCCCATGCCCCGGCGCCCGCCGCGCCCGTGCTCAACCCGGCCGCGCTGCGGGTCCTGCTCGCGGCCGTCCGGGCCGGAATGCTGCACGCGCCCGCCGCCGCGCTGGTCGGCCTCTCCGGACGGGCGCTGTACCGGCTGCGCAGGGAGAGCCCCGAGATCGCCGCGCTGGTGGCCGCCGCCCGCAGGGCCCGCCCGAAGAAGGCGGACCGGCGGGGAAAGCCCAAGTTCGAACAGCGCTACCGGCTCGTCAGCGTCGGCGAGGCCCCGGTGGCGCGGCCGTTCCCGGACCGGCACCCGGCCGTCCGCCCGGCGGCGGAGCCGCGCCGCCCGGTGGCCGGCGGGGACGGCACCCGGCCACCGTGCTGACCCCGGGGAACCGGCGGACGCCGGAAGCCCGGCCCTGCTCCGGCCGTCGCCCGGCACCCCCGCGCGCGCGTCAGGGCCGCGCGCTGAGGTATCCGCCCATGGTGCGGAAGTACTCGGTGGCGGCGTGCTCGGTGCCGTCCTCGGTCCGCAGCCGCTTGATCACCAGCCCGGGACGCCGTCCGGACCGCGCGTCCGCCCCGGCCACGATGACCACCCCGTCTCCCTCGCGGATGAAGATCCGCCCGGGAGTTCCGCCGTACCGCTTCTCGGAGACCGCCGCCGAGACGATCCGTATCCGCTCGCCCCGGTGGTGGGTGAAGGCGCTGGGGTACGGGTCGGACTGGGCGCGCACCAGCCGCTCCAGGTCCTCGGCCGGCCAGCTCCAGTCGATCCGGCTGTCCTCGATCGCGCGCTTGTGGAAGAAGCTCGCCCGGGAGCGGTCCTGCCGCACCCACACCGCCTCACCCGACTCGATCAGGTCCAGGGCGTCCCGGACGATCGGCCCGATGAGGTCGACCGTGCGGTGGAAGAGGTCGGTCGCGGTGTCCTCGGGGCCGACCGGCACCGAGCGCTGGAGCACCACGTCGCCCATGTCCAGCTCGGCGTCCATCCGGTGCGCGGTGACGCCGACTTCGGGCTCGCCGTTGATCAGCGCCCAGATCAGCGGGGAGAAGCCGGCGTAGGCGGGGAGGAGCGAGTCGTGCACATTGAGCGTGCCGTGCGGCGGCAGATCGAAGATCTCCGGCGGGAGCCAGGTGCGCCAGTTGTTCGCCACGATGATGTCGGGCCTGGCCTCCCGGAGTCTCTCCAGGAGTTCGTCGTCCCCCGGCCGGTTGCGCAGCAGGACCGGGACGCCGTTCTTCTCGGCCAGATCGGCCACCGAGTCGTCCCAGATCTTCTCGTACACGTGGTCACTCTTGGGATGGGTGACGACGAGGACCACTTCGTGCTCGGAGTCCAACAGGGCCTGCAGGGTGCGATGACCCCAGGTCTGGTAGCCGAACATGACGACCCGCATGCGAATCCTCCTCAGGACATTGCAAGGTAAGGCTAACCTTATCTAACATATGCCTGCTTAGGGAGGCGATGACGCGGTGAACACACTGCACAGTGGTTCGGGCACCATCTACGACGTTCTGGGGATCGGCTTCGGACCGTCGAATCTGGCCCTTGCGATCGCGGTCCACGAGTACAACGCACAAGTCTCCGGGGAGGACCGGATCGTGGCCGGCTTCCTGGAGAAGCAACCGCGGTTCGGCTGGCACAGAGGCATGCTCATCGATGACGCCACCATGCAGGTGTCCTTCCTCAAGGACCTTGTCACCATGCGCGATCCGACCAGTGACTTCAGTTTTCTCTGCTATCTGCGGGAGCGGGGGCGGCTGGTCGACTTCCTCAACCAGAAGACGCTCTTCCCGCTGCGCATCGAGTTCCACGACTACTTCGAGTGGGCGGCGGCCCGGGTCCGCCCGCTGGTGGAGTACGCGTCGGAGGTCGTCTCCGTGCAGCCGGTGACGGAGGACGGCGAGGTCCGCTGGTTCGACGTCACCAGCCGGAACCCCGCCGAGCCCGGACTCACCACGGTCCGGCGGGCGCGCAGCCTCTGTGTGGCCACCGGGATGGAACCCCATCTGCCGCCCGGAACCGTGCTCTCGGACCGGGTCTGGCACACCAGCGAACTGATACCCCGGGTGGCCGGCCTGGTGGACAGCGGCACCCCGGTGCGCCGGGCCGTGGTCCTCGGCGCGGGGCAGAGCGCCGCGGAGGCGGTCGACTATCTGCACCGCAGCTTCCCGGGCGCCGAGATCTGCTCGGTCTTCGCCAAGTACGGCTACACCCCCGCCGACGACAGCCCCTTCGCCAACCGGATCTTCGACCCGGAGGCGGTGGACATCTACCACGGCGCGCCGCGCGAGGTGAAGCGGTCGCTCTTCGACTACCACCGGGGGACCAACTACTCCGTGGTGGACATGGAGTTGATCGAGGCCCTGTCGAGGACCATGTACCAGGAGAAGGTCCAGGGGAAGCAGCGGCTCCGGATGCTCAACATCTCCCGCATCCGCGAGGTCCGGGGCGAGGGCGACCGGCTCGGGATCACCGTCGAGTACCTCCCCACCCAGGAACGGGAGGTCATCGAGGCGGATGTGCTGGTCCACGCGACCGGCTACCAGCCCCAGGGCATCGGTGAGCGCCTCGGGGAGATCGGCAAGCTCTGCCTGCGGGACGAGGAGGACGCGCTGCTGGTCGGACGGGACCACCGGGTGGAGACCATCGCCCATGTCACCTCGGACATCTATCTCCAGGGCGGCACCGAGCACACCCACGGCATCACCTCCACCCTGCTGTCCAACACGGCGGTGCGCGCGGGGGAGATCAGGGCCTCGCTGATCGCCCGGCGGATGACGGCCGGGGCCCGGGCCGGCGGCTGAGCCCGCCCCCCCCGGTCCTGTTCCCGGACGGTCCGCCGTCCGTCCGGGAACAGGACCGGGCCCGGCCGCGTGGAGGCGGCCGGGCCCGGTGTTCCCGTGGTGCGTCAGTTGGCGTCGACCAGCTCGTGCGCCGGCACGGTCACCGTGCGGGCGCCGGGCTTGCCGCCCAGGACGACCTTGCGGAGAGCCGAGTTGTTGGTGAGGCTCGTCTCCTTCAGGCGCTTGTCCGGGTTGGCCAGCACCTGAATCCAGTAGGTGCCGTTCGGGACACCGGTGATGTCGAAGGACTGGTCCGGCAGATCCTGGGTGTAGGTGTCGCCGGAGCCCACGTCCAGCACCTCGCGGACGGAGATGGAGTTCTCCTGGCCGCACGCGGTGGACAGATCGGTGTTGCCCGGGTGCCAGTTGGCGTTCTTCACCGTGTAGTCCACGGCGTCCGTGTTGGCCAGGCAGAACGCCTCCTTGCCGCTGCGGACCGCTTCCTTCTTGTCGGCCTTCAGCAGCCGGTAGCTCGCGAAGTCGGTGAAGTGCCAGTGCACATGCCCCGGCCGCGGGTCCCACTCCATGGTGCCGGTGGGCGTGTAGCCGACCTGCTTGCCCTTGGCGTCGTAGAAGTACTGGTACGCGTCCATCAGCTCGGCGCCGGGCTTGCGGAAGCCGTCGACGACCAGCTTGGCCGGGCCCGCGTTCCACACATTGGCGCTGAACGCCATGAAGTCCTTGCCCGGGGCGTCGTACTCCTTGCCGTCCACGATGGTGATGCCGTAGGCCGGCAGCGACCGCAGGTCGGGCTTGGGCACATTGGGCACCGACGCCTTGCCGGTCGGGCGCTGGGCGTTGGGCTTCTGCGCCGCGGACTTGCGGGAGCCGTCCGTCTGGCCGGTCTTGTCACCGACGTTCGCCGTCGTGCGGGCCGACTTCTTCAGCGCCCACGGCAGGGCCGGCGGGGCCGGCGGGTGCGGGCCGTGACCCACGTTGTACGTGGGGGCGGTGCCGCTCGTCGCCTCCATCAGGTTCGCCGGGGGCTGGGCCTTGCCGTGCCCGGCGTGCCCGGCCGCGTGGTGCGCGTGCGCACCGGCGGCCGCCTTGCCGCGGGCGCCCTGGCCGGGCTCCTCCTTGTACTCGTCCACCGTGACCTTGACCGTCTGGGGCTTGTTGGCCATGCCGAACAGGTCCCGGTACTTCTTCGCGACGGTCACCTTGGCGGTGTAGGTGCCGGGCGCCAGGTCGACGCCCTTGTCGTCGTAGTGGCCCGAGTAGGTGTTGGAGGCCCAGCCCTTCTCGACACCCCACACGGAGCCGAGGGTGAAGGGGTTGGTCGGGCAGCTCTGCGGGTACTTCGACTTCGCCGGGGCGTCGGGACGGATACGTCCGGAGGCGTTGTTCGGGCAGAAGGTCTGGCTCGTCTTGAGCACCGGCTTCCCGGCCGCGTCCGTGATGCTGACGTCGACGAAGCCGGGCAGCCCGGTGAAGTCCTTGACCAGGCCCTTGGGGAGCGTCCTGGTCGTGGTCTTCTTGCCCTGGCGGATGATCTGCTGGGCCACCACCGGGTCCTTGTAGGACTTGCGGTTCACCTTGAACTCGAAGGGCGAGCCCTCGGAGGTCACATAGGTGCCCAGGTCGAGCCAGACACCGTTCATCCAGGGGTACTTGGTGATGGTGACCGTCTTCGAGGCGGCGATCAGCCCGAGCTGCGGCGTGGCCGCGGCCTTCTGCCGGGAGTCGGGCGCTGCGGCGACCACACCGGCGGTGACGGCGATGGCCGCGGAGGCGGCGAGCGTCGAACGCCAGAGGCGGGTACGAGGGTTACTGGTCATCGTTCCTCTGTTGAG
Source organism: Streptomyces sp. NPDC001985 (assembly GCF_040296845.1). Classification (NCBI taxonomy): domain Bacteria; kingdom Bacillati; phylum Actinomycetota; class Actinomycetes; order Kitasatosporales; family Streptomycetaceae; genus Streptomyces; species Streptomyces sp. NPDC001985. Next base: position 80,893 of record NZ_JBEOYB010000024.1, on the reverse strand, counting down.
CGATTGCCACGGGGGACAGGAGTGAAACAGGCGACATGCGGCCGGTCCGGCCGGAGATCCGGCGGAGGCTGACTCGCCCTCGGCCGCGGTCTGCCGGAAGAGAGGGGCGGAGGCCGCCCGGGGTTGTCTGTGAACCCGGAACTTCTCCATCGTTGGCTGGAAATCGCTGTATTGGGTGGGAACTGGTCGTCGGACGGCGATCCGTCTTTCCCGGCGCCCGTTCCTGTGGTATTCGCCCGGTGCCCGGCTTCTCCCGCCTTGGTCCGTCAGCCCGTCAGCCCCGGCGCGCCCCACACCGGGAACCAGCGCGACAGCTCGCTCTCCATCCGCAGATCGTCCGTCAGCAGCGCCTTGACCTGGAGCTCCAGCGCGCTGTCCCGCCGCTCCCCGGCCCCCGCCACCGGCGCGAAGGGATAGAACGTGCCCCGCTTGTAGAGATAGACCAGCGCCAGAGCCCGCTCCGCCGCCGCATCGCGGAAGGAGACCAGGGAGCAGAGCAGCTGCGGTCCGAAGCCCGCGTCCTGGAGCAGGGTGTTCACCGCGTGCAGATCGTTGACCAGGGAGACGGTGTCGTCGGCCGGGTGCCGGGCGAGCAGCCAGGTGTACCCGTACGCGTCCCGGCTGAACTCCACGGGGACCCCGCCCGTCCCGGTGTCGGCGTCCAGCAGCTCCCGTACGTCCGTCCGCAGCCGGTCGAACGCCCCGCCCTCCACCGTGGCGAAGCAGACCGAGCCGGTGCCGGTGGGGACGTAACCCGCCCCCGCCTGGAGGGTGATCGCGGCCGAGGGCAGCGCGAAGAGCCGGTCCAGATCGGGCCGCACCGGCTTGCTGCGGCCGAGGATGGTGTCGAGGAGTCCCATCCGGACCACCCGCTACGGACGGGACAGCTGGGCGGAGATCCGGCCCAGCTGCTCCAGCCGCTGCTCCAGCGTCGGGTGCGAGGAGAGCAGCCGCGCCAGGCTCTCGCGGGAGGCGAACGCGGGCGCGAACCAGAACGCGTTGTACGGCTCCGCCGTGCGCAGATCGCGCGTCGGTATCCGCGCCATCTCACCGGTCACCTTGGTCAGCGCCGAGGCGAGCGCGGACGGGCGGCCGGTCAGCAGCGCCGCGGACCGGTCCGCCGACAGCTCGCGGTAGCGCGACAGCAGCCGGGTGAGCAGAAAACTCAGCGCGTACACCACGGCGCTGATCAGCGGGATCAGCGCCAGCGCGATGGCCGTGCCGCTGTCCCGGCCGGCCCTGCTGAGACCGCCGTACAGCGTGATCCGGGTGATCAGCCCGGCCAGTACACCGAGGAAGGAGGCGATGGTCATCACCGCCACATCGCGGTGGGCGACATGCGACAGCTCATGGGCGAGCACCCCCTCCAGCTCCTCCGGCTCCAGCCGCCGCAGCAGGCCCGTGGTGGCGCACACCAGCGCCGTCTTCTGGGAGCGGCCCGTCGCGAACGCGTTCGGCACATCACTGTCCGCGATGGCGACCCGGGGTTTGGGCATATCGGCGAGCGCGCAGACGCGGTCCACCGCGCCGTGCAGCTCCGGCGCCTGCTCGGGGGTGACCTCACGCGCTCCCATGCCGCGCGCGGCGATCCGGTCGCTGAACCAGAACTGGGCGATGAAGAGCGCGCCGGAGATCACCAGCACAAAAGGCCAGGCGCCGCGGAGCAGCGCGAGCAGGACACCCACGAAGACCACGTACAGCAGACCGATCAGGAACATCGTGGTCACCATGCGGGTGGTGAGTCCCTGGTCCGGGGCGTAACGGGAACGGGTCCGGCGGGCTGTCATCCGATCACCTTCCGGGCGGGTCGCTGCCCCCCACCCCTCAAGTGTGCGCCCGGTTCCCCGCGGGCACCGGGTGTCACTCCGGGCTCACGGGCGGGGGCAGACCGTGATCAGGCCGGGGCGGTGACCCGCGCGACGAAGGAGTCCAGATTCCCGCGCGCGCGGGCGATCCGCTCGTCCAGGGTGAGCGACTCCTCGTAGCGGGTGGTCCGCAGGGCGGGCCGGCGCTTGTCCCGGAGGTAGAGCGAGCAGGCGAGATCCGCGCAGAGGTAGACGCCCACCGTGTTGCCCTCCCGGCCGGGGGCGCCCGCGAGCGGGGCCACCAGCAGGGCCACCCCGGACGAGGCGTGCGAGGTCAGGCAGATCCCGCAGAGGCTCGACTTGACGGCGCTGGTGTTCCGGTTCGCGGGCATCCGCAGGGTGATCCCCACGGGGCCGGACTCCCCGGGGATCACGAGGTGCGCCCGCAGCGGGGCCCCCGGGTCGACCCAGCCGAGGAAGTCGAGGTCCTCCCAGGGCAGCGTGGCGAAGTCCAGGGGCAGGCGCATGCGTCTGGCCTCCCCCTTCGAACAGTTCACGAAGGACGAGCGGATCTGGGTCTCGGTCAGCGGTTCCACCTGCCGCACCGTACACACCCCCCGCGGCGGTCGGCATCCGGGTTTTCCGCCGCCCGGTCCCCGCCGCCGCCCGGTCCCCGCCGCCGCCCGGTCCCCGCCCCGGCCGGGCGGCGGCGGCGGGAGGGCCCGGCGGGCGGGCCGGGCGCGGGGGGCGGGCGGGAGGGCTCCCCCCGGGGCCCGGCCCCTCACGCGTTGGGCACCTTCAGCCGGTCCCAGCTCTTCTTCCCCGGAATCCCGTCCGCCGCGGCGCCCGTGTAACCCAGCTTGCGCTGCCAGGCGGCGTACGACTTCCGGTCCGCCTCGGACCACGAGGGCCCGGGGCCGACCTCGTACCGTCCGCACCCCTCCGCCACCAGCCGCCGGCCCATCGCCGTGATCACGGCGCTGCGCCGCCCGGACGCGAAGAACGCGGCCCCGGGGAAGGGCTCGTACTTCTTCGCCGGCGGCTTCGGCGGAACCGGCTTCCCGGCCGCCAGCCGGTCCTTGATCCGCGCACGCATCGACTCCATGGTGAACCCCCGGGGATCGATCTTCCCCGGCTGCCACTCCTTGTGGCCGATCACCGAGCGCTGCGACCAGCCGTGCGCCCGGCAGATCGCCGCCGCCGCCTTCTCGACGGCCTCCAGCTGCGCGGCCGGCCACGGGTCCTTGCCATTGCCCAGGTTCACGCACTCGAAGCCGTAGAAGTAGCGGTTGCCGTCGGTGTCGGCCTCGTTGTCCGGGGGCAGCGCGGACTCCTGGGTCACGGCGCGCAGCACATCGCCGTCCCCCAGCCCGGCGTGGTTGGCCCGCCCGTTGCCGACGAGATGGACCGAGCCGTCCTTCGCTATGACGCCATGACAGAGCGGACCCGGAAGGCCGGCATGGCCGTTGTAGCAGAGCTCCACGGAGCGCTCGGTGCCGGAGGTCACGGTGTGATGGATCATCACACCCCGCATCGGCCCCCAGGGGCCCTTGTGGTTCCGGTTGTGCGTCCGCCAGCTGCGGTGCTCGACCACCCGCAGCCCTTCGGCACGGAGGGCGGCGACCAGTCTGGAGGCGGACAGTGGTGTTGCCATGCGCGGTACTCCTTCTCGCGGTGTTCTCTCAGTCGGATGACTGTCCGTGATCCTTATGCCCGCTCCCCGGGGGCGGTGAACCGGCTTCCTGTTCGAAGGACGGAGCCGGGGACTCCGCCGCCCGCTCGGCCGCGAGTTCATGAGCCCGGGCCGCCGGGACCACAGACGCCAACGGCCCGAACACCAGCCGCAGATCGGCGACGGAACCCTCGCCCAGCACCCAGGCCAGCGGCGCGAGGTGCACATCGATCCCCGACGGGGGCAGCAGCAGCGGCCGGCGGGCCGCGTCCGCCGGCCACTCCACTCCGCCCGTCGCGGTCCGCGCCGCCACCGTCCAGTAGTCGCCCGCGCGGTAGCCGCCGCCCGGTTCGAACCACACCTCGACCCCGTCCTCCAGCGGCAGCCAGCAACCCTCCGTGACCGGCAGCGCACCCCGGTGCCGGCCGGGGGAGCCGCCGCGCCGGGGCGCGGGCCGGTGGTCCCAGCGGCGCAGGAAGGGACGGAGCGCGGGGTCGCGCCCGACCGAGGGGTCCGGTTCCGCGGAGAGCCGCACCCGCCGTTGGGGCAGGTCCAGTTCCTCCACCCGCAGCAGCGGCAGCGGCTCGCCGCGGCTGACCGTGGCGGTGTCCGCGGTCTCCACCCAGTCGCCCACCTGGAGGCCGAGCCGGTCGTCGCCGCCCAGCGACGCCAGCTCCGCCCAGGTGCCGTCGAAGGCGTCCACGCCGAGGGCCACCGAGCCGTTCTCGCGGGACCAGACGAAGGTCGCGTCCCCCGCCGTGCCGCCCTCGTGGATCTCCACCCGGTAGAGCTGGTTCTCCGGGCCCCGGTAGCGGGAGTCCGGCCGGATCAGGCACGGGCCGTCGTCGGCGTCGCCGGGCCGCTCGGCGCGGGCCGCCAGCCGCGCGGTCGCCGCCCGGCCGGCCGCCCAGCGGTCGAACGCCTCCCGGACGCGGTCCTTGTCCGCCCCGTCCTCCACCTCCAGCTCCGCGCCCGGCAGCGCCAGCACCTGCCAGACCGTCCTGAGCCGGGCGGCCGTGTCGGAGACCGCGGAACCGAGCGCCACCTCCCGCAGCAGCGGATCCTCGACCGAGGTCACCGAGCGCTCCCACACCTTCAGATAGACCAGATACGGGAACGCGGACGGCAGCCGGTCGCCCGGGCGCTCCGGGTCCCGGTGGCCGTCCGGCTGGTCCCAGTACGACCAGACCGGCGCGGCGCCCGGCGCGGCGGGGGCCACCGGGGTGTCCCGGTCCTCCCCGGCCGCCGCGGGGTCGTCGTCGGTGACGGGGGTGCCCGGACCCGGCCGGGTCGCGTCGAGCGGGATGCCGTCCACGTAGTAACGGCCGCCCCCGATGCTCAGATCGTCCAGCTCCCGGCCCGTCCCCGCCAAGCCCACCGCGAAGCCGGCCGCACCGCCGGGCCCGCCGTGCCGCCCGATGAGATCGGCCGCGAGCGCGCGGGCCCTGGCGAGTTCGATCGCGGCCTGCTCATTGACGTCCGCGTCCAGCTGGACCCGGCCCTGCTGGGCGACCACCGCCGCGTAGTGCCGGTCCGGCCGGAAGGTGGCGCGGGAGATGTCTGCGTGCATGGGAAGGGTTCCCCCTTGAGGTTCCGAGGTTCCGAGGTGCCGAGGTGCCGAGGTGCCGAGGTGCCGAAGTGCCGGGCTTCCGGGGCCGCGGGGCTCCGTGTGCTCTTGTCGGTGACGGGTCACCGGTCCCGGTGCCGGGACCGGTGACCCGCGCGGGGCTCAGGTGACGCAGACGATCCCCGCGTCCGTCCCGGCCGGCGCGTACTCGGCGAGCCGCGCCCGCAGGCTGTCCAGCCGCTGCGGCAGATACAGATCGTGGAAGGCGCCCAGCTCCGAGCCGTCCTCCGCGCCCCGCCCCGGGTCCTGCTCCGGGGGCACCACCGCGCACCCGCCGGCCAGTTGCCCGTACGCCGGTGTGCCGTACCGCTCGCTGACGAACAGCGGGCGCACCACCGGGTCCCGGCCGCCGTCCGGCGGGTCCGGCAGACAGTGGTGGCGGCGCGGGGTGCGCGAGCCCGGTGCCACCCACGAGTACCGCACACAGCCGACGCCCCGGCGCGCCACCCGCAGCCGCCCGGTGAGGAGGCTGTTCTCCGCGATCCGTACCGCGTGGGTGTGGATCTCGCCGATCACCGTGGTGCGGTGCAGCGACAGCACGGCGTGCGCGTGACGGCAGTCGGGCGCGGCGAGCGCCGCCCGGCCGTGTCCGGTGGCGTCCAGGACGCTGTCCCGGAGACGGATCTCCAGCGGCTCGTGGCCCACCTCGTCACCCGTCACCTCGACCGGGCCGAGGACGCTGTGCTCGACCGTGACGCACACGGTGGTCCGGTCGAGCACCAGACTCGGCTCCCCGGGGGAGCGCGGCTCGCACTCCGGCTCCAGCGACCAGCCCGGCACCAGCGTGCAGTGCCGCAGCACCAAGGCCCCCACCGGACCGCTGACATGCAGCCCGCGCCCGGTGACCAGCAGTCCGTCCAGCACGATCCGGGGCGGTCGCGCCACCCCCCGGGGCGCCCGGATGTTGAGCGCGTCCGGCCGGTTGCTGTACCAGTCGAGCAGCCGGATCACCGGCCGGGTGCCCTCCGCCGCCCGCAGCTCCAGCCGGTCCCCGGACTCCAGGTCGAAGTCCAGCTGCTCCTGGTAGGCGCCGCTGTGGGTGATCTCGATGATGCCCTCGGGGCCGGGCCCTCCCGCCCGCCGGTCGGACCGCCACGCGGCGTACGCGTCCATGATCCGCGCATGGGTCCGGCCCGGCCCCACCCGGTAGACCTTCGCCGCCGGGGAGGTCTCCCGGTCGCGCGGGTACTCCCCGCCGCCCATGTCGCCCGCGAACGCGTGGTGGTAGGTGACCCACACCCCCTGCCGGGGCGCGGCACGCGGCCCGAAGGCGATCCGCCCGAGCACCGGATCGACGGCGACCTGCCCGCGCCGGGGCCGGTACCGCCACCGGGACAGATCCGCCACCACCAGATCCGCGAGCGGCACCGGCTCGCCGTCGGGGCCGTCGCGCCGGATCGTGAAGGACCTCCCCGGCCCGTGGAAGTCGGCGAGCCGGTCGGCGAGCAGCCGCCGGCCGATGTACGCCGGGACATGGTCGACCGCGGCGGTGTGCGCGGCCGACGGCTCGGCCACCGGCCGGGTCACCAGCGGGCTGTCCTGGCCCAGGATCGAGAAGGTGTAGAGGCCGCGGGCCCGGTCCACGCAGTACGCGGGGGCCCGGCCCACCCGGTGGGGTTTCAGCCGCCACACGAAGAGACCCACACCGGCGGGGGAGCACCCGCCCCGGCTCCGGGCCGAAGCCGCCCGCCGCACCTCCGCCGACCGGGAGACCGTGCCGAACGGGCCGCCGGCGAGGTCCAGCGCCGAGCCGTCCCGCACATCGGCCAGCCGGCCCCGCTCCAGCCGCCGCGCGTCCGACCGCGCCGTGCCCGACCCGTACAGCCGCACCGGCTGATGGCCCGCCACGAGCCGGGAGAACTCCACCGCCCGCGCGGGCAGACCGGCGACCGAGTCCGCCAGCTCCTCCAGGAGCGCGAGGGTGCCCTTGCGCCGCCGGTGCGCGACGGTGGCGGCGACATCGCGGCGCGGCGCCAGGGCCTCGGCGAGCCGGTCCCGCCCCGCGCCGCCGGCCGGCCCCGCCGACCGCACCCGCTCGTACCCGGGGAGCGGACGGTAGCCGACGAGATCGCCGATGTACGGCAGCACCCAGGGCGCGGCGGTCTCCACGAACCAGTCGTCGTACCCCTGCTCCACCCCGTCCCGCACCCGGTCCACCTGCTCGGCGATCACCGCGAGCAGCGCCCGCAGCGGCTCCCCGCCGCCGTCCTCCCCGTCCCGCGTCCGGTGCAGCCGGGGCAGCAGATCCGCCGGTCCATCGGGTTCCGGTTCTCCGTTCATCGGCGCGCCTTCCCTTCTCCGGCCCGGGCGGGCGCGGTGGTGAGCATCGGACTCCGGTACCCGCCGGGCACCGGCGGCATCGCGGCGCTCACCCGGTGACCTCGGTGAGCACCAGGGCCTCGGCGGCCCCGGGGGAGAGCAGGGCGAGCCGGGCCGGCCGGATGCCCCGGAAGACGGTCACCACCCGGCCGCGCGCCAGGGGCCGCGTGTCGGCGATGTCCGGGTTCAGCCGGACCAGTTCCGCCAGGGGGACACCCCGGCGCGCGGCGACCGAGGTGAGCGTCTCGCCGTCCGCCGCGTCCACCCGGTGCACCCGCTCCTCGTACCGCGCGAACCCGGCCGGAACCACCGCCTCCGGGGCGGTGCCGTCCGCCCCCGTCAGCCAGGCGCCCGGCTCCGGCAGCGCGGCGACCACCACCCCGCCGAACTCCTCCACATCCACCCAGTCCACCCCCGGCACCGAGTGCGCCGTCGCCAGGACGTCCGAGACACGGGCCGGCGCGCCCAGCTCCCGCTCCCCGGGACCGAACCGGCGCAGCAGCGCCTGCCGCAGCCGCGGCTCGACCACCGCCCAGCTGTGGTCCCGGGCCGTTCTCACCCGCGCCGACAGCAGCAGCTGCACCAGCTCCCGCGGCCGCACCCGCACCGGCAGCCGCGCGTCCCCGTACCGGACGAGCGCGGCGCGCAGCGCCCGCAGCACCCCGGAGCCCTCGCCGACGGGGATGTCGTCCACCCCGGCGACCGTCACATGCACCACCGTCCGCCGGCCGTCGAAGACCTCCCGCGCCGAGGCCCGGCCGATGCCCGCCCGGGAGCGGGCGAAGTCCTCGTAGTCGGCGACGGACACCAGCCGGTCCAGCGCGGCGACCGCCAGCGGAATCGCGCGCCGGGCCGACTCCGGTCCCTCGGCGTCCGCGCCGCCCGTCGCCGGCAGGGGGTTGGTGACCGCCGTGACCCCCAGCGGCCGGGTCACCGCCTGGGTGATCCGGCCCGCCGCCACATTCGCCGCCCGGCCGGTGCCGAAGCGGTAGCGGGCCCGGACGTTCTCGTGCCCGGTCGGCAGCCGGGCGCCCCGCACCCCGTCGCCGAAGGCCACCGTCGTCCGCCCGGCCGCGTCCGCGCCCCGGACATAGACCCGTTCGGCGGGCCCGTGCCCGGCCAGGCTGTCGGTCCCGTGCCACAGCAGCCCGTCGACCCGCACCTCCAGCGCGGGCGCCGCCCCCGGCGCGCTGTCGTCGGGCAGCCACGTCAGCGGCGACTGCCAGAGCGTGAACACCTGGCCCGCCCGGGAGGCGTCACCGCTGCCGATCGGCTCGTCCCGGCTCTCGCCGTGCGTCGCGGCGACCGCGTTGCCCAGGACCCGCACCGTGTCCCGGCGGTAGCGGTGGACCAGATCCCCGGTCAGTGTGAGCCGGGTGTGGACATGGTCACCGGGCAGCAGCGGATCGAGTACCTGCTCCACGGCGGCGACCACCACCGGTTCGGTGCCCGGGACACCGTCCGTGCCGGGGACGTCGGTGCGCTCACCCGTGACGATCAGCAGCCGTCCGGGGCGCAGCCCCTCGTACAGCTCGTCGAGTTCGATCCCGTTGCCGTGCACCTCCTCGCCCAGCGGATCGTCGGCCGGGCGCAGCGCCTGTCCGCCCGCGTGGACCGTGGTGTCCCGGATCGTCGACAGCAGCACGTCGTGCCCGTCCAGCCACGGGTCGGCCAGGGTCAGTTCGGTGCCCCGGCCGGTGATGCCGAAGGCGGTGAACGCGGCGGTGCGCACCCCGGTGACCCGGGTGGTCACCAGCGCCAGCGCGCTGTCGCCCGGGATGCCGCCCTCGGCGCCCTTGCGGGGGCGCTCCACCGCCACCCGGCTGCCGACCGTGATCCCGTCGTGCACCGCGTCCAGGGAGAGCACCCGCAGATCGGCCCGGACGGGCACGGTCGCGATCCCCAGCTCCACACCCGGCGGTTCACCGGCGGGCGCGAACCGCGCCGTCACCTCGAATCCGCCGTGCGCGCTCTGCCGGCGGTCGCCCGGGGAGAGCTGCCAGACGAGCGGCTCACCGGTGTCCACCTCCACCCGCACCCGCCCGTCGGCGCCCGGCCCGGACACCGAGAGCGCCGCGTCGGGCAGCCCCGCGCCGCACCGCGCCGTCACCTCCTCCGTCCCGCCCGTCGCCGTGCCGCCGCGCAGGGACACCCGGCCGGGGCCCAGTGCGAACTCCGTCTGCGCCGGCAGATGCTCCGACCGCTGCTCCGAGTCATTGCCCTCCGTGTACTGGAACTCGGCCCGCACCGGCTTCCGTCCGGCCGTGTCGTACACCACCCGCAGCGAGGTCAGCGCCGACCCGCCGAGCGGCCAGTCCGTCTGCCGGACCACCCGGCCCCGCTCGTCCTGCACCGACCGGAGCGGTGCCGTCGCCCCGAACGGCGCCGCCGTCACCCGCAGCGCCTCCAGAGCCCGCAGCAGTGGCCGCGCGGACGGAGCCGCCCGGCGCCAGGCCGTGTGCGTCTCCCGGGCCCGTGCGGGGTCGAGCGCCGCCAGCAGCCGTACGCCGAGCTGCGGGCCCGGCGCGAGGAGCCGGCCCGCCGTCCGCCCGGCCGCCTCCGGCGCGGGGGGCACCGGGCCCCCGCGCAGCGCCGGGAGAACGGCGGCGAGCGCCCGCGCGGCGCCCGTGCCGCCCGCCGCGCCCGTGCCGTCCGTCGGGGCCCCCGCCACGGCTCCGGACTCCCCGGGGCGGGAGGGCTCCAGCTCCGCCGCCCGCTCCCGCACCTCGGCGATCCGCGCCGCCAGCCGCTCGAACCACTCCGCGACCTCCTCGTGCGCGCCGGCGAGCGCCCGCGCCTCCTCCATCCGCTCCAGCGGGCCCGCGAGCCCGCGCACCAGGTGCGCCGCGCTGCCGATACCGTCCAGATCGGCCCGCAACGGCGCCAGCACCTGGTCGTCGAAGGTGTCGATGAGCCTGCTGACGGGGCGCGGATGGGGGTTCTCCGGCACGGGGTCGCCGTCCTCCGCCGCCCGCTCGTCCCGGGTGATCCACCGGCGCACCTCGGCGATCAGCTCCCGGAGCGACGCGGGCGCCGACCCCGGCAGCGCGACCGAGGTCACCCCCTCCTCCCGGTCCACCCGCACCCGCGCCACCGACCGCAGCAGCCGCTGCCCCGCCGCCCCCGGCCCCTCGCCGAAGACGAACAGCAGCCGGTCCCCGGGCCGCAGGCCGGTGTCGGTGCCGGCGATCTCGATCCCGGAGCGGGTCCGGAGGTCCTCCGGGGTCAGCAGCCCCGGCCGGCGGCGGCGCACCGCGAGTTCGTTCCACGCCCACCGGGCCGTCAGATCCGTCTCCGTCTCGAACGTCCGCGGTTCCTCGCCGGTCGCCGCCGGCACACTGACGCTCCGCGCCCCGCGCCCGATCAGCGCCTCCGCGTCCGGGTCCCGGGGATCGCGGTCCAGGGTGTACGCGAGCAGGGTGCCGGCGGCGAGACCGGGCTTCGGCCGGTGCCCCACCAGCCGTCCCAGCAGCACCAGCGAGTGGTGCTCCTTCGCGGTCCGCAGATATCCCTCGTCCGCGATCCGCTCCGCGTGGAAGGTCAGCAGATCGCCGACGACGGCCCAGGCGTCCAGCAGCGCGAGGGCCGGATCGCCGCTCGCGCGCGTGGACAGCCCGCGCAGCGCCGGGTACGCCGGTGACGCCAGCCGGTCGAGCAGCGCGGCCAGGAAGGAACCGTAGGTGCCCACCCGGTACTCCAGCGAGGTGCGGCCCGGCGGGTTGTACGGCACCCGGGGGGCCGCCCGCCACTCGTCGTGCCCGTCGTGCCCGTCCGGTCCGTCGTGCCCGTCCGGTCCGTCGTGCCCGTCCGGTCCGTCGTGTCCGTCGTGTCCGGAGCCGTATCCACCGTCACAGCCGCAGCCGCGGCCGTCACCGCCGTCGTGGAAGCCGTTCACCGGGCGCCTCCCTCCAGCTCGATCGAGAGCCGGCCCCACTCGGGCCGCTCCGGGTCGTTGTCGCAGCGGGCGATCTCCAGCGGGCCGAGCCGCAGCACCCCCTCCTCCAGGGCCGACGCGTCGAACGGGTCCGGCCGGAAGAGCCGCGCCAGCCGGGTCACCCGCACGCTCTCCACCCCCGGCACCCCCGCCGCGACCGCCACCAGCCGGCTCAGCCGCACCGGCTCGCCGAACGCCAGCGCGTCGGGGTGGAAGAACGCGGGCTCCCCGCCCGGGAGCCGGCCGCAGCCCAGCAGCCGGTACACCTCCGCGAGCAGGCGCCCCTGCTGGTGCCCCGGAGCGGCGCACACCCGCAGCACGACCTCCAGCGGTACGTTCCGGGCCGGGCCGACCACCAGATCGTGGCCGATCCGGCGGAACCGCTCCAGCGTGTGCTCCACCGCCTCCAGCAGCTCCGGCGGCGGCTCGGCGGTCCCCGTCGCGTCCACCGCGACATGCGCCTCCCGGACGCCCCCCGTCCAGCGGAGCACGGCCGCCGCCCGCGCCACCCCCGGCACCCGCCCGGCCAGCTCCGCGTAGTCCTCGGCCGTCACCGCCCGCAGCAGGGTCCGCCCCGGTGCGAGCGGCGCCGACTGCCGGGCGTGGGACAGGGGTTCGGGGTCCGTTCCCCCGACGGCCGGCAGTGGATTGCGCACGGCCACCACCGGCGGACCGCCGTCCGCGCCGTCCCCGCCCGGGTCGCGGCGGACCACCAGATGGCCGATCGCCTCCGCCCCGACGTTCCCCGCCGTGCCGCCGCCGACCCGGCAGCGCACCCCCAGCCGCGCCCCCGGGCGCGGCCTCGCCCCGTACCGGCCGTCACCGAAACGCAGCGCGATCCGCCCGTCGTCCTCCAGCTCCCCGACGACATGCCGGTCCCGGGGCCCCGAACCCAGCAGATCCCGCCGGGGCGACCACACCCGCTCCCCGTCCACCAGGGTCACGGCGGGCAGCGCCGCCCGCGCGTCCTGGACGACGGCCGCCGCCGCCGGCCCCCGCAGCACCGGCGCGTCCGGCCGCAGCCCCCACGCGTACCGGGGCCCCCAGCTCTGGGCGATCTCCCACGCCACCGAGGCGTCCAGCACCGTCCCCGCCCGCGCCCGCGCCGACAGCACCTCCAGCCGGCGCGCCTTCCCCGCCAGCAGCCGCCCGGAGCGGTGCAGCAACTCCCGCAGCGCCCGCACCGGACGCAGCCGCAGCCCGATCCGCTCCAGCAGCCGCAGCCCGAACAGCACGGCCAGCTCCGCGATCTCCGGCTCCGTCAGCCCGTCGTGGTCCCGGGCGCCGCGCCACAGCTCCACCAGCCGCTCCCGCACCCGCCCCGGAATCCCGGCCAGCCGCTCCGCCTGCCCCCGCGCCACCCGGCCGGGCTCGGGGAACGGCACCACCTGTGCCACCGGCCCATCCCGCAGCACCGGCCGGAACCGGGGCACGATCCCCGGATACACACTCCGCGCCAGCAGCGTCCGCACCACATCGGCCTGCTCCCGCGCGGCGCCCGGCACCACCCGCTCCCGCCGCCGCCCCGCCGAGTCCAGCCCCAGCCCGGCGCGTCCGCACGCCTCCTCGCCGACGGCCCCGAACAGCTCCCGCACCTGACCTGCGGTCAGCAGCCGCCCCGAGCCGGTCTGCTCGATCCGCGCCGCCAGCAGCGCCGCCGTCGCGTTCCCCGGACGGGGGTCCGCGCAGCCGCACGGCGGATCGCAGGACCCCGGTACCGCCGGAACGGGCGGCACGGTCACCCACGGGGGCGCGCCACCGCCGAACGCCGTCGACCGCCCGTGGTCCACCAGCACCACATTGCCCCGCGCCACACTCACATCCGCGACCGGCACACAGTCCGGCCCCGCCCGCACGGCGAGCCGGACCGGGAAACCGAGCGCGTCCTCCCGCGCCCAGGCCACCTCCAGCACCGGCTGCCCCACCAGCCGGTCCACCGCCGGTGTCACCGAGGTGAGCCGCACGGCCTGCCGGTGCGCCGGACGCGCGTCGCCCGCCGTCCCCGAACGCGCCCCGCGCACCTCCTCCACCAGCAGCAGATCCCCCGGCACCAGCTCCAGCAGCCGCGCCGAGCGCGACGCGTCCGTCCACTCGTCCCGCAGTGTCGCGGAGGTCGCCCCCCGGGGCAGCCCGCACACCTCCTCGCCCCAGGTCCAGAACCGGATCGTGTTGTGCCCGGGGCGCACCACCAGCGGCTCACCCGCCGGCACCGGCTCGAACACCTCCACCGACCCCCGCTCGTCCAGGGCGGCCAGCTCCCCGTCGTCGAGCACCGCACCGGGCGGCGCCGGATCGCCCGCCGCGCCGGACGGCAGGTCGACCGCCGCGAACCGGAACGTCCCCGGCGCCAGCCGTACCCGCCGGTCGGCGATGAGCACGACGAACGCGCGCGCGGCGCAGCCGTCGTGCAGGGTGTAGTCGACGAGCCGCACATGACGGCGGACGGACACCCGGCGGCGCGCCGTGTCGAGATACGCCTCCGTGGACACCGCGTCCTGATGGTGGGAGATCCGGTCGGCGGTGTACGCCACCAGCTCCGCCAGCGTCGTCCCCAGATCGGCCGGGTTCCGCTCCACCCACTCCGGCGCGGTCAGCGCCAGCCGGTCCAGGACCAGGGCGCGCACCGTGTCGTAGTCCCGCGCCGTGTAGTCGACCACCGGCACCGGGCCCCCGGTCCGCGCGGACCGTTCCGGGGCGTCCCCGGGGCCGAACGGCGAAGGGCAGTCCACCCGGAAGACGAACCCGGCGGAGAAGTACCGCTGATCGAACCCGGGGAACGGCTCGGTCCCCGGGCGCCCGTACGGATCGGTCTCCACCACCGACAGCCGGTAGCGCGAACCGTCCCCCGTCCGGTCGACGGTGATGTGCAGCCGGTCGTCCAGCTCCGGGTCCTCCTCCCGCTCCACGGACAGCCCGACGGCCTCGATCCCGGTGATCCGCCGGCCCCCGTCGATCCGGATGTTCCCCGGTCGGAGCCCCTCGGGTGCCTTGCCGAGGAAGGTCACCGTCAGCGTCAGCCCGTCGTCCCCGGCCTCGACCGCGTCCACCCCGGACAGCTCCGCCGCCCGCACCCCGGCCCGTCTGACCCCGGTCCGGCAGATCAGCTCCGCACCGCCCGCGACCGGCGCCCCACGGAAGCCGTCCGTCCCGTTCATACCGGCCCGCTCCCCTCGAAGACCTCATCGCGCCGGCTCCCCGTGGCGCGCACCGCGTAGCGCAGCCGCACCCGCACCACGCCGTCGGCGCCCGCCACGTCCAGCTCCTCCACCTCGATCAGCTCACCCAGCCACCGCTGGATCGAGGCCAGCGCGGAGAGCTCCAGCGCCGACGCCAGCTCGGGACTGCCGGGCGCGAACACCAGATCCAGCAGCCCACAGCCGAAATCCGGACGCATCACCCGCTCGCCCGGCGTGGTGAACAGCAACTGCTCCACCAGATCCCGCACATGGGCGTCGTACGCGGCCCGCGCGGTGCGCCCGCGCGGATCGACCCGGAACGGAAAGGCGATATCGGTACGGCGACCGCTCACCGGCTCGACACCCCCCGCGACCCGGGCGCCACCACGGGCGCGCCCTGCGGCACGAGCGCCGCGCCGAAGCACATGCCGCCGGTGCGCTCCAGCAGCACCGGCACCCCGTCGACCAGCACCCCGCCGGGGCCGGGGGTCCAGCGCACCGACACACACGGGCGCGGCACCCCGCCGACCGCGTGGCGGCAGCCGCTGACGGTGAAGACCTCCGCCGCCGTCAGCACGGGCAGCCCGTCGGCCCGCACCCCCGACGACCGCACGGAGCCGGGCGCGACCCGGCCGCCGTGCGGGCAGCCGATCGCCGTACCGCTGTGCACCAGATTCCCCGACACCGGCCGTCCTCCCGCTCTCCGCGTCCCGCCCTGTCCGTCTGCCGCGCTCGTGGCCGCGCCCGCGCCCGCGCAGGTGCCTGTGCTCATGACGCCCCCGGCACGATCAGCCGGCCGTTGTTGATGTCCACCTCGGCACCGTCCAGCACGATCGTCGCGCCGCGCCCGTTGGAGATCGTCACGCCGCTGTCGTCGATCCGGACATACGCCCCGCCCCGGGCCTCCAGCAGAATCCCGGTACCGCCCGGCAGATCCGACAGCACCAGCTGATGACCGCCCGGCGTCCGGATCACCACCGGGTGCGAGGAGGGCGGTTCGGCGCTCGCCCGGGGCGGCAGCTCGGAGACATCCCCGTACCAGCTCCCCGTCCACACGGGGAAACTCGGATCTCCCTGCTCGAACTCGATCCACACCCCGGTCCCCACCTCCGGGACCACGTACTGCCCCGACCGCCGCCCGGTGAACGGCAGACAGGGCAGCGCCCAGGTGGACGCCTCGTCACCGAGCACATCCGGTACCTGAGCCGTGATCCGGCCCAGCCGGAGCGGATCTCTGTTGTCGGTCACCCGCCCCCGGAACTTGCCGAGGAAGCGGTTGTTCGCTGCCGCCATACCAAGTGCTCCTGTGGGTCTGCCGCGTCCCTACGGACGCACGGTCCCGCTCCGGGCGATCAGGCCCTCGCGGGAGAGCGTGAAGTTCTGCCGGTACGAACCGGGGCGGAGGTTGTGGGTCACCGACTTGACGTAGTAGTCCCCGTCGTAGGTCACCCCGGAGCCGCGCACCCCGACCAGCTCCCGGGGCCGCAGCACATATCCGTACCGGGTGACATCCAGCGATCCCGAACCGGAGATCGCGTCCGCCGAGGTCGCGGCCCGCGCCAGCGCCTCGGCCTCGGCCTGCCCCGGCTCCTTCTTCGCCGTGCCGGAGAGTGTTCTGCGCTTGAGCGCGGGCGACGCCCGCAGCCCCAGCGGGGGCCGCAGCGGTCCGATGTCGGGCTGTGCCAGCAGCCGTGCGTCACGGGTCCTCGGGTCCTGCACCCGCGCCTGCGGCTCCTCCCTGGCCGTACCGTCGTAGGCGAAGGTCAGCTGGTCCACGGTCGAATGGCTGTCCATGTTCACATTGAGCGCGTGCTGCCTGAGGCCGAGCCGCTGCTCGGGCCCCCAGAACGCCGTCGAACGGCCGGGCACCGGACCCGGTTCGAGACAGAAGGTGTAGCCGTTGGCCCGGGCCAGCTCGTTCAGATACTGGAGATCGGTCCCGGTCTGGCAGTCGACCCGCACCTGCTCGCGGGCCGGCTGCTGGACCTGCTCGCGGATGATCCGGGCCTCGATCCCGTAGCCGCTGTACCGGGCGAGAATCCGCTCCACCCGCTGCGCGGGCGAGAGATTGGGATAGCGGTCGGTCCGCTCCTCCAGATCCATCAGCAGCGTCAGATCCTCCCCGGTGACGGTGAGGGTGGTCTGCCCGGGCCGGTTGCTCGCCCCCACCTCCTGGCGCACGATCAGCCCGTCCAGGAGCACGGTCTCGGTCCCCCGGACCGAGAGGGTCACGATCACCCGGGTCTTCGGGTCGAAGTACCCATCGGGCAGCAGCCGCCGGCTGATCCCGCCCTTCTTGGTGAGATCGAAGGCCAGCTGGAAGCCGCCGCGCTCCCCGGCGGTGCTGGTGATCTGCGCCGACAGCAGCGCCTCGCCGACCTCGGCCGGCACCGGCCGGGTCAGCCCCCGCCCCATCCGCAGGGTGAGACGCACGGGCCCGGACCCGACCGGCTCATCGGCCATGGTGGCCGCCCGACGAAGGAATCGTGATCACGCGCCCCGGCTCGGCGGTCAGTTCGGCGGGGTCGAGCACCGGATTGGCGTCGGCGATCCGCCACCACTGCCCCGGGTCCCCGAAGTACCGCTGCCCCAGATGGTCGTACCGCTCACCGCCGCCGACGGTGTGCCGGCCGCCCTCCTCCCCGCCGCCCGTCTCCAGCGGCGGCAGCAGCCGTCGCTTGACGTACCGCACCTGTCTCCCGTCCGGCCCGGTGTGCACCCCGATCTCCGCGTCGTGGTACCGGCTGGTCCGTGGATACGGATGCGACCCCGGCAGCCCGTCCAGCGCACTCTCATACGGCTCGATCACGCCTGCAACCCCCGTCCGAGACCCAGCTCCGCCAGCCGCCCGCCCCGCGCGGCGGCGGCCAGCCGCTCCTTCTGCGCCAGATGCGCCATGTACAGATCCGCCCCCCGGTGCCCGGCCGGCAGATCGCTGACCGACAGCACCCGCATCCCGATGGAGAGCGAGGCCCGGATCGGATTCAGCTCCACGTCGAACGCCGACTCGTTGACGGAGAGTTCCGTGATCCGCACCGGCATCACCCGCTTGCTGCCCCAGGTGAAGAGCGTCAGCGGCATCTCGATCGGACTGATCTCGATGGCGCCCCGCTCGGTCAGCCGGGTCGCCTCCCGCAACTGCGCGGTGGTCGGCTGCACGAGCATCTCCAGCACGGCGAGCTGCGGATGCACCCCATCCGGCGCGGCCACCTCGAACTGATCGGTGGCATCGATCTCGGCCGTGAACTTCCATGTCTCCTGCGCGGGCCCCTTCAGCCTGAGCGCCTCATTCCGGTCCCCGCTCCCGCTCCCTCCCCCGCCGGAGTCGGCGCTGTCGCCGGCGGACTGGGGGGCGAGGGAGCGTTCGAGGGTGTCGGGGTTGAACTGGAGGACGATGACGCGCCGGGGGGTGCCGGTGTCGGGGTCGAGGAGGATGAGGCCGGAGCGGAGGGGTTTGGGGAGGTCGGGGTAGCGGGTCATCAGGACCTGCCGTCGTCGTAGTGGTCGAGAATGATGCGCGCATCCACCCTCAAGGACTCCACCGGATCTTTCTGCGCAATATTCGAAAGATCCTCCCGGAATTCGGGCCAGCGTGAATAGGCTGTTGCCCATATTCCGGAGAATCGAATCCCGGGATTATCGCTGCTCATGGCCCTGTTGATTCGCTTGAAGAATTTTCTGTTGTACTCCTGCGGGGAGCCGATTCCTGCTCTCAGGATGGCCGCGCGAATCTCTGGAACCGTTTGCGCCTTGTCGATCGTTGTGGTCAGTTCGCCCAGGGTCCAGGGGTTCAGGGATTCTTCCAGTGACTTCTGGAACCTCTGTACGGCTTCCTTCTGCGAGCCGCTCACGACCAGAACGGAACACCCCGACCGGCCATCCGCAAGATAAGTGAGCGCGATGCCGGGTGCGAGGCTCCAGGTGATGGTGCGAGTGATTCCCAGCGGATTCTCCGATGATTCATTTCTGAGGACTCGCCAGCCGCCACTTTCGCCCAGGCGGATCGCCTCGTCGTCCCCCCAGTCCCGGAGCACCAGGCGGCGCGAGGTGTATGATTCCTGATTTTCGTTCATCTTTCCGTCCCGGTCATCGGTGGGTCTACTTGGTGACTCCGTATGTGTTGATGAGCCAGTCCCTGTCGCCGAACAATTTATCCACTCCTTCCACGAGGTCTTCGATTCGCTTGCTCCTGTGTTGGTCGGTGGTGATTACATTCTCTGCCAATAAGAGGTCGATAATGGTCTGCCGCATCTTGCCCAGTTCGCCGGCGGATGTTCCCAGCTTCGCTTCCTCGATCGCGTATTCTGCTGCGGTGATATCGCTGTGCTTAATATTCCAGATGTCTTTTCCCTGGAGGGACCGGCCGATGACTTTTCTATCCTTTCTGGCCAGCCAGGCCCTGTTGGTGATCTCTGATCTGTTCGCCTCGCCAAGTTTTTTCAGCTCAAGATCGAGTTCCTTCGCCACCTGCTCGGGGGTGAGCGGCTTTTTCTTCTGTTTGATAATTTTCCCGCCTTGCAGTTGGCTGAGTTTCTTCAGCTTCTGCGCTGTCCGGTTGAGAAATCCCCGAATCGGGCTCGTGAGCCGGTTGGCTCCGGTCTGCACCAGTGGCCCGGATCGCAGCACGTCATCCGGACTCCGCTCGCCCAGCTCCACGAGCCTCAGTTCCGCCGCTGCCACCGCGAGCATGTAGTCACCCGTTCGCAACCCTTCCGCCATGGCTCTGGTGAGCGCAAATTGTGCGGGAAGTTGGCGACCATGTGGAAATGCCGCCATATCATCCACGTTGGCGAGAATTTGCAGACCGTGAGTACCGAGGCTGCTGCCCAGACCGGCCGCGCTGGAGGCATCCGCCATGGCGGAGTAGGGGCCCAGGTCGCCCGGTCCGGACTCGCTCTCGTGCGGGTGGACGACAATTTTCCCCGAGAGATCGCTGGCCGGTCCCTTGATCCGTGTGATGGAGATCGATCCGCTTGATCCTGTGTTGTACTGGTGTTCTTTTTCCTTGGGTGCTTTCTTGAAACCCTTGTCATTCTTCATCTGGAGATACGTGCTGAGGATTCCCTTTCCTCCTTCTGCTTCTCTGAGCGCGGACCTGATGTACTCCATGACGCGGCGTTCGAAGTCCTCCTCCCGCAATTCGCGTCCTTGCTCGATGGCGGGCAGCCGTGGGTTCAGGGCTGCTACGACGTCAAAGGATGACCCTTTCGTTCGCAGTAGATCGCTGAGCCCGTACCAGATTCGAGTGGCGGTGAGTACGCCGTGGAAGACCCTGTCCCTGACTCCGGAACCGAGCAGGGATGTCAGTCTGGGTTTGATTCGTGCGACGGTGCGTCGGAGTCTCTCCTCCTTGGACTCCCGTGCTCTTTCCTTTCTTGATCGGTCGTTCTGTCTCCTTTGCTCTTGATCCTGCTGCTTCTTCTTGTCGTCGAGCCAGCTGCTCCGTTTCTTCTCGAAGGTTCTGTGCAGCCTGGACGCACTGTTCTTCAACGCTTTGCCCGATGTGCTCTTGTTGAGCTTTCGCCCCAGTCCTCTCGCCGCATTTCGCGACCCTTTGAGTGCCGACGCGAGACGGGACTTCACTCGCTTGAGGGCAGCACTCAGTGGTGACCTCGACTTCCTTGGTCTCACCGGCTTGGGGCCGTCGATCTCCTTCCGCTTCACCGCCGCTCCGGGAGCGCTGCTCTTCTGGCCCGCGGCCATATCGCGTGAGGAGTTCCCGATGTGACCGGCGGACTTCACGGGTTCCTTCGGTGTCGCCGGCTTCTTCGGCCTCGGCGGTGACTTCGGCGGGGGGGACGGCTTCGCCCTGGGTCTCGGGGTCGCTGGTGGCCTGTTCAGTGCCCGGTGGGCCCTGCGCACCGCCTCGCGGGCGCGGTTGACGGCGGCGCCCGCCGCCTTTCTCGCGCCCCGGCCCGTCCTCCGCAGACCGTTCATGATCTTCTCGGACATCGCCCTGAGGCGCTTCCCGACACCTTTGGTCGCCGACTCCAGACGGATCATCAGGAAGTTGGTGAGGAAATCCAGCAGGGCGACGATCCCCGCCGCGACCGCCTCCGCGAAGAGGCAGGCCGCTGGCCCGGCCCGGACCGCCCTCAGATAGGCCCAGAACTTGCCGAAGGCCGTGAGGATGGAACTCAGGCTCTGCCAGGCCGCCATCAGCCCCTGGACGATCGTCAGAATCGCCCCGGCCGCCGGCACCAGCATCGAGACGACCTTCTCGATCACGAGCGAGGCGATCATCATCGGCAGCGAGGCGATGATCGCGTCCCACGCCATCCTCCCGATCTGCTTGACCGAGACACAGCCCTTCACCAGGACATCGATCACCGCCCTACCCAGCCCGAGAATCCCCTCCACCTTGGTGTCGAACCACCGCTTGACGCCCGTCTTGACCGCGCCCCACAGATGGTCCGTGATCCCCGCCTTCGCCGAGCCGCCCGCTTTCCGGAGCCAACCACCCGGGTCCGGGGCGATATCGGCGATCAGCGCCGCGAACTTCCCCAGCGCCGCGATCGCCGCCCGGGCGAACCTGATCGCTCCCAGGATCACCGCCTGATAGGCCTTGATGACGGCCTTGAGGCCCGCCTCCAGCACGTCCAGAAGCGTGTTCAGGCCTGCGGCCAGCGCGTCCAGCAGGGTGTTGACGGCCTTCTTCAGGCCGTCCGCCAGTTGGTCGACCGCGGCGATCGCCCGGTCCCGCAGTCCCTCGATGGCCTCGCGGAACCTGTCCCGCAGCTCCGGGAAGGCCGCGAGCAGCACATCGCCGATCGCGATCAGCACATCCGCCAGCAGATCGATCGCCTTGATCGCGAGGTCGCGGACGAAGTCGATCGCCTTGTTCGCCCACTCCTTGAAGGTATCGATGATCCCGTTGACGGCCCTGCGCGCCGCGTCGAAGACCGCGGTCACCGCCTCCAGGATCGCGTTGAAAGCGCTCTTCACCTTGTCGGCGACCCAGCCGAAGAAGCCTCCCGATGGCTTCTTCTCCTCCTTCTTCCGCTCCGCTTCCCGCTCGGCCTTCTCGCGCTCCGCGTCGATCCGCGCGTTGTCCGCGTTCTTGCGGTCGCCGACCTCCTTGTCCTTGTCGTCGCGGGCCTTGACGATCTCCTTGTTCCGGTCGGTGTGCTCCTTCTCCGCGTCCCGGTCCGCGTCCTCGGCCCTCCTGTCCTGCTCGGTGCGCCAGGACGCGCGCTCGCGCCGGGCCTCCTCGGCCGCCCGGCCGCGCTCGGACGCCTGCCGCTCCGCGTTCCGGGCGATCTCGCCGTCGATCCCGGTCCGCTTCTCCCGCTCGGCCCGCTGCTCGCCCTGCCGGTGTTCCCGCTCCTTCGTGCCCAGGTCGCCCTGGGCCTGCCCGGCCGCCGACCGCAGCTCCGGGCCGCGCTCCTGCTGGGCGACCGTGCCCACTCCCGGCTCGGCGGCGGACCCCGGCGCCGACGGCCCGCCCGCCCCTCCCGCGCGGCCCGCGGCCCTTCCGGTCAGCCGCTCCGGGGGCGCGTCCGGGAAGATCTGGTCCTCGCCCATCGGCTTGGCGGCGTCCTCGCGCCCCGTGCGCCGGAGTTCGGACTGCTTCTCGCGGAGCGCCTTCGCCTGCTCGTCGGTGCGCGTGGGGTCGCTCGCCCCCTCCAGCCTGATCTTCGGGGCCGGGCCCACCGTCTTGTCGCGCAGTTCGGGGTCGACCGTGGGCACCGCGTCCGCCGCCGCGTCGATGCTCCGCGCGTCCTCGGCGCTCAGCTCCGTGCCCGACGCCGGGACCGACGGCGCCGAAGTGCTGTCGGTGGGCCGCTGCCCCCGGGCCTTCTCGCCGCCCTTCGCCCGCTGCTTCCCGCCCTGGTCCTCGGGCCCGATCCGCTCGACCTTCCCGGACACCGGGGCGGCGGGCGCCGCCGCCCCGGGCGGACCCGATCGCGTACGGGGTGCGCCCGAGGGCCGCTCCCGCGTCGGCGGATCGGCCTCCAGCCGCCGCTGCTCCTCGCCGACCTTCCGGTCCGCCGCCCGTTCCACCCCCGGCATCGCGGCGGCGGCCACATCCGGGGCGAGGGCGCCCACGGTGGCGACGGCGGCCCCCGGTTCCCGCGCCGAGACATCGGGCGGCTCGGCCGGCTTCTCCTCGGCGGTCTCCCCGCCGCCCCCGCCCCCGCCGCAGCCGCCCTTCCCCTCGTCCTTCCCCTCGTCCTTCCCCTCGTTCTTCTCCGCCGACGGCTCCGGCGGGGCACAGCCACCGCCGTCCTTCTCCAGCGACGCCTCGGGTGCCGGGCTGCCGTGGCCGGCGCTGGGCTCACCGGCCGGACTCACCCCCGAACGGGCGGCCGACGGGGCCGCCCCCGGTCCCGCCGCCGCGGTGGGCCCCACCGGCTCGCGGCCGCCGACCGGAGAGCGGGCACTCGCCCCGGAACCGGTCTCCCCCGGGATACCGCTCCTCGGCGCGGGCGCCTCCCGCTCGGGCTTCGGGGGCTCCGCGTCACGCCCCGCGGCGGGGGAGGGGCCGCGGTCCTCGACCGGTTCCGGCCGGGGCTGCGCGCCCGCGGGGCGCGCCGGCGAGGCGGACGCGGATTCCGGCCGCTCCCCGGCGGCGTCCCGCGACGGCCGGGCGCCGGGCTCCTCCCGCTGTTCGTCCGGCTCTTCGTCCGGCTTCCGTTCGGTGTCCGCCGCGCCCGGCTCCCGGCGCTCGGGCTCCGGTTCCTGCCGCTCCCTGTCCACCGTCCCCGGATTGGGTCCGATCTCCTGGTCGACCGGTCGCTCGGCCCGGAGTTCGCGGACCCCGCGATCCCGGGCCTCCGCGACCGGCCCCCCTTCGGGCCGCGGAGCCTCACCCTCCACCGGACCCACGTCCTCGCCCGGTGCCCGCGCCTCGGGTCCCGGACCGTCCTCGTCCTCCTCCCGGGCCTCGCTCTCCCGCTGCCGCTCGATCCGCTCCGCCCGGGTCGGGGGCGGTGCGGGGAAAACGGGCAGCGGCGGGGGAGTGTCCCCCGGTGCCATCCCCTCCGCGGTCGGCACGGACGACAGATCCAGATCCGTCTCCGGCAGATAGTCCTCGGGCTTCAGCTCGACCTCGGCCGCCGCGCCGGGAGCCGTCCGCACCCCGCCCGCGCCCGCGCCCCCGCCCTCCCCGCCGCCGATCTCGTCCCCCGCCCCCGGCTCCAGCCCCAGTGGCCTCTCCGCCTCCAGCGGTTCGCCCGCGGCCTCGTCCTTCTCGTGCAGGCCGTGCTCCGAGAGGGCGCTGTCCGGCTGTTCCGCGCGCTCGTCCACCCGTTCCGGGCGTACGGGCCCGGGGCGGGGCTCCGCCTTCGGGGCGAGGGGCTCGGGGCGGGAGCCGGCGGCCGGGCGGGTCGCGCTGTCCCGGCGTTCGCGCTCGTCGGCCCCGGGAGTGCCCGGCCGGTCCCCGTCCTCCTCCGCCCGCCCGGCGGTCTCCCGCTGTCCCCGGGCCCGCTCATCCGAGACCTCGTCGCCCCGCGCCCGGGAGCCCGCCTGCTTCTCCTCCTCCTGCCGCTGTTCCTCATCGGACCGCTCCCGGGACCGGGCGCGCTCGTCCTCCTGCTCGGTGCGCCGGGCCGCCTCGGCGCCCTCGTACTCCGCGTCCGAGCGCGCCCGGCTCCGCTCGGACGCCTGCCGCTCGTCCCGGGCCCCGGCGTCCCCGCGTTCCTCGCGGGCGTCCTCGTCGCGCCGGTCGGCAAAGGCGCGGCCGGCGGTCCGCTCGCGGCGCCGGCGGACCCGTTCGACCCCCAGCTCCTCCAGGAGGTCGGTCTCCGGCTCCGGCACCCCGGCCGGCTGGAGCCCGAGCGGACCGGTGTCCGCAGCCCGGTCCGCCAGGTCGAGAAGACGGTCGTACTCGGGGGTGAGCAGCCGGTGCTCCAGGGCGCCCAGCACCGAGTCCTGCAACCGGGGCGAGAACTGGGCCAGTCGCAGCCGCACCCGGCCCGACAGATCCGCCGGGTCGCCGCGCAGTGAGCGCAGCACCCCGTTGGCCAGCCGGTCCACCAGCGTCGCCGGATCGAGCCGCTCCGCACGGGTGCGGTCCGCGTCCACCGTCGCGTACCGCAGCCACCCCGGCGTGGCCCGCCCCGGAGCGACCGCCTCCGGGGCGGCCTCCGGCTCCCCGGACCGTACGAGCCCGAGCGCCGCCGACTCCGCCTCGCGCTCCACCTCCTGCTGGGGCAGGCTCACCGCCCCCAGGTCCCGCCCGGCCCGCAGGGCACCCAGACCGTCCGGGTTCTGGACCGTGTGCAGCAACTCATGCGCCAGCAGCCGCAGTCCGTCCGCCGTGCCCGGCCGGTAGGCGCCCTCACGGAAGAAGATCTCCGCGCCCACCGCGACCGCGTCGGCGCCCAGCAACTCGGTGAGCGCGCCCGCGTCCCGGTCCGTGTGCAGCCGCACCCGGCTCAGATCGTGGCCGAGCCGCTCCTCCAGCTCCCTCCGCACGCCGGTGTCGAGGGGCTGGCCCGCGCCGCTGACGATGTTCTTCGGCTCCGGTGCCCGGGAGGCGGCCCGCTCCCGGAGCCTGCGCCGGCGCTCGGCGCGGGCGGACCGGTCGTCCCGCGCGGCGGCGGGCGGCGCGCTCATCGCGGGTCACCCCGCGGGCCGGGGAGGCCCGACGGGTCCGGGGGAGCCGGGAGTTCCGAGAGCCCCGAGAGCCCCGAGTGCACCGCGCGCGCCAGCGCCTCGCCCAGCCGCGCGGGGGACGCCGTCGCGGGCAGCGGCGGCAGACCCGACAGGGCCTCCAGCGCCCGGTCCCCGTCCCCCGCGAGCGGGACCCCCCGCTCCCGTACCAGCCGGGACAGCTCCCGCTGGAACGCCTCCGACACCCGCTCCGGGTCCAGCCGCCCGAAACCGCCGAGCACCAGCGTGCCGATCTCCACCCGGACCTCGGCCCGTGGCGCGCGCGGAACCTCGTTCAGACCCATCCGTGGACCTCCGAGGGGGTCAGGGAGCGGTCCAGCTTCAGATACTCGGTGCGCGCCGCCTCCAGCATGTGCCGCATCTGGAGCCGGTCGCCCTCCTCCGCCGCGAGGAACGCGCCCGACAGCGCGATATTGCGGATCGAGCCGCCCGCCACGGTCAGCCGGGCCAGCAGCCCGCAGTCGATCCCCTTCACCGGGGCCCGCGCGGGCAGCACCCGGCGCCAGATCTCCGCCCGTTCGCCCTCCCCGGGGAACGGGAAATCGACGACGAAGCGGATACGCCGCAGAAAGGCGGTGTCCAGCGCCTGCTTCATATTGGTCGTCAGGACGGCGAGCCCCCGGTACGCCTCCATCCGCATCAGCAGATAGCTGACCTCCAGATTGGCGTACCGGTCATGGCTGTCCCTGACCTCACTGCGCTTGCCGAACAGGGCGTCCGCCTCGTCGAACAGCAGCAGCGCGCCCCCGCGTTCGGCCGCGTCGAAGACCCGGCGCAGATTCTTCTCGGTCTCACCGATGTACTTGCTGACCACCTGGGACAGGTCGATGACGAAGAGATCCAGCCCCAGCTCCCGCGCCATCACCTCGGCGGCGAGCGTCTTTCCCGTGCCCGAGCCGCCCGCGAACAGCGCGGTGACCCCGAGGCCGCGCCGCAGCGTCGCCGCGAAACCCCACTCCTGGTAGACGGTGGCGCGCCGCCGCACATGCGCCACGATCTCGCGGAGAATCCGCGACTGCCGCCCGGCCAGCACCAGATCGTCCCAGGACGCGCGCGGTTCGATCCTGCGGCCCAGCTCGTCCATGCCCACCCGGGCCTCCGCGAGACCGGCCCGCCACGCCAGAGCGGCCGGGTCCGGCTCCGCGGCGCCGGGCAGATCCCGGGCGACGGCCGCGCCGGCGGCGCGGATCAGATGCGGTGGCAGCGAGAACTGCGCCACCAGGTCCTTGAGCTGCCGCCGGGACATCTCCGGTACGGCGGCGAAGGCGTCCTCCCACACCCCGAGCTGCTCCTCGGGGCCGAGGTCCGGCACGGTCACCCGCTCACCGCGCGGGCGCCCGGTCCGCCGGGGGCCGGGGCTCGACACGACGAGGGGCACGGCGGCGCTCTCGACGAACGCGTCCGTCGCCGCGGCCCGGTCGCGCTCCAGGTCGTCGCCGGCCTCCACCAGCAGGGCGGCGGGCAGCAGAATCGCCTCCCGCTGCCACAGCCGGGTCAGCCGGTCGCGCTCGGCGGGGTCGGCGGGGAGGTCGTCGGCGGCCATCGCGTACAGCCCGAGGCCGCAGCGGCGCGCGGCGTCGGCGGCGATGTCGGCGCGTGAGCGCAGATCCCCGCCGACCAGCTCCACCCGGAGCGGGGCACGCCCCCCGGACCCCTGCCAGCCCGCCGCGACCCGGCCCGCCGCGTCCTCGTACGAGGAGGGGAGCGAGGGCGGCGGCACCGTGCGCCGCAGCAGTCCGTGCAGCCGGGCGTCCAGATAAGGGGAGCCGGCCAGAAAGTGCAGGACGCGCTCGTCGAGCCGGAGCCGCGAGGTGGTGAGCCGGGACTCGTCGTCCAGCTCGATCAGCCGCCAGCGGCGCAGCGGGCCGACCGGGGTCAGGGCGCTCCAGTGCGGATCGGGGAGCGCGGCGAGGGCGAGCGAGAAGGTGGCGTGCGTCCGCTCCGGGTGCCCGCTCGCCGCCGCGCACCGCCCGCCCGCGGTGGGCTCCAGCTCCACGGCGGCGGTGAGCAGGACGATCCCGCACTCGAAGGGTGTCAGACCGAAACAGGAGGCGAGGGCGGCGAGCGTGCCGGGAACGGGGGGCTCCGCCACCGGCCCGGCGGCCCCGGCCGCTCGCGCGCCCGCTGAGCCCGGCTTCCGTGCCTTGGGGGAGGGTCCGCCGTCGGCCGCTGCCCCCGGTGCGGCGCCTGCCGTTTCTGCGGTCGCACCGGCCCCGGCCGCTCGCGCGCTCGGTGAGCCCGGCTCCCGTGCCTTGGGGGAGGGCCTGCCGCCGGCCGCTGCCCCCGGTGCGGCCTCTGCCGTCTCTGCGGTCGCACCTGCCCCGGCCCCCGGCGCACGGCCTGCCCCGGCCACCCCGCCCCCGCCCCCGCGCCCGCCGCCGGGCCCGGTCGCCCCGGTGGACGGCCGCCCCGCTTCCCGCCCGGCGGGCCCGCCGGGCCGGGGGCCGGTTCCGCCGGATTCCCCCGCTGTCCGCGCGCCGGGCTCCCCGGCGTCCCCGGGCGCGCCCGCACCCTCCGCCGTACCGCCGCCCGCGCGGGACGCGTGCGCGTCCACCCGGGCGAGCACCGCCGCGATCGCGGCGGACAGCGCGCCGCCGTCCGCCGTGCCCGCCCCCGTGTCGCGCATCGCGCCTCAGCTCTCCTTGCCGTCCGCGGCGCCCGGTCCGGTGGCCCGGCGGGACCGGGACCTGGACGGGGACGGGGACCGGCGGGCCGTCTTCTTCGCGGGGGGCGGGGCGGCGGCCCGCCCCCGGGCGCGCGCGGGAACAGACGCGGGAGCCGGAGCGGGCGGCGGATCGGCGGGGGAGCCCGTCGGCACCGGGGCACCGGGGGATCCGAACGGCAGCGCCCGTACCGTGCGGTGCTCCACCGGCTTCGCCGGGGCGGGCCGTTCGCGGCCCTCGATCAGCACCAGGGTCGCCTGGTACGCCACCGACAGGGTGTACGGCGTCTGGTGGAGCATCCCCCACAGCTTCGACGTCTCGTCGACGTCCATCACCGTGGGCGTGAACCGCACCCGCTGCGCCGACCGGCCCAGATCGCTGCCCGCCAGATGGGGCCGCTCCGCCGCCAGTTCGATCAACTCCCTCGGCAGCACCGGGATCTCGTGCAGGGTGCGCACCACGCACCCGATGAGCCGCTGCCCGACCAGCTCCGCCTCCTCCCCGTACGCGCTGATCAGATAGTGCAGATCCAGCGGCGCCGACGGCCGGTTGACCAGAGTGCCGTCCGCCGTCCGGGTGGGCAGGTCGTGGTGGCGCAGGGAGGCGTTCGGCGCGACCTGGTAGAGGAAGACATTGACGGTCGGCTCGGCGGGCGGCTCGGCCGGGGGCCTGCGGGTCTCCACCTTCACCGCGATGTCCATCTCGGGCCCCAGATTGCTCTCGATCAGCAGGGCCAGCGCCTGGGTGACCGTCGCGACCGCGAGGGCGTTGCTCATGGCCTCTCCCGCCCCTCGCCGCGCGCCAGATAGTCGTCGAGCGTCAGCGCGGGCGCGCGCCGCCCGGGGTGGCCGGCGCGGTCACCGGAGAGGCGGCCCGCGCCCGGCGGCGGTGCCGCGCTCACCTCCAGCCGGTCGATCCGGATGTGCACCACGGGCTCGGCGGGGCGGGGAGCGCGCCGTCCGGTGCCGCCCGGCGGTGCGGCGCGGCCCGCCGGGACACCGCCGGTGCGCGTACGGAGAGGCAGGGCGGCCCGGGCGGCCACGGGCACCGCGACGGGCACCGGTGGCGCGGGGGCGGGTGGCCGCGCTCCGGCGGACGGGCCGGGAGCGCCGCGCCGCCGCGCGGGGACGGGCTCGTCCGGGGGCCCCGGCGCCCGCTCACCCGCGGCCGGCGCCGGGGAGGGCTCCGCGGCCACGGTGCGGAACGGTGCCCGGCGGCCGGCCTCCTCGGCGTCCGGGGGCAGGGCCGCCTCCGTGCGGACGACGGTGAGCCGCTCCGTCCGCACCTCGCCCCCGGCCGGGAGCGGCTGCTCCGGCCCGGCCGGAGCGGGCGGCGGTCCGGCGGGAACCAGGGACGCGGGCTCGTCCGGCGCGGGCGGAGCCGACCGCACCGCCTCGGCCCGCTCGAAGGGCCCGGGCAGCCGGGGCCGCACCCGGACCGCGTCCCGGGGCGCGCCCCTCGGGGTGTACCGGGCGAGCAGCCGGTCGAAGTAGTCAGCCATCCGCGCACAGCTCCAGATAGTGGCGCCGCCGCAGCGGGCTGAGCGCCAGGATCTCCGGCTCGCTCCACCCGTAGGCGGAGGCGAGCAGATGGACATCGAGCAGCAGATCCCGCGCCCAGTGGTCGAGTTCGGCCCAGAGGAAGGAGGAGATGTCCAGCTCGGCCGGGGTGCTCGCGCCGCACTCGGGGCAGGTCACCCGCAGGGTCGCCCCGGCCGCCGGGTCGGCCTCCTCGGCGGCCTCGGCGAGCCGCCGCCCCACCTCCGGCGGCAGCTCGGCGGCCAGCCGCTCCGGGGCCAGGGCCACCCCGCCCCGTACCGCCGACACGGTGCAGCGGGCCAGCAGCAGCCGGCGGGCGCCCGCCGGGTCGGGCGCCGCTCCCGCCGCCGCGAGATCGGCCGGAGTGGGCAGCCGGAACTCGATGCTCCACTCGCCTTCCGTCACCCGCAGCGGCCCTCGCCGCACCGGCGCGGCGGCGCCCGGCGGCCCGGTGCCGAGGTCGAACTCCATCGCCTCGCCGCAGCCGCCGCACTCGGCGCGCACCCGCATGCGCTCCCCGAACAGCGCGCGGCGCAGCGCGAACAGATCGGCCTCCCGCTCGCCCACGGGCGCCGACAGCAGTTCGCCGTCGGCGGCGCCGGGGCGGGCCGCCCGGTGCAGCAGCCGGGAACGCTCCTCCGGAGGGTGCCCGAGCCCCGCCTCCCAGGCGGCGAGGAGCTGCGCGGGACCCGTGGGCGTCACCGCCGGGACCCCGGGCGTCCGCTCCGGCCCGCGAGTGGTGTTCACGCCGGGTGGGTGAACGAGGGCTCGGCCGGCTCCTCCACCTCGTAGTCGCGCTCCCAGCCCTCGCATTCGAGCTTCACGCTCTGGATCGCGACCGCGTTGGCGTTGGCGTCCAGCTCGCCGAGGACCTGGTACTCACTCACCCAGGCCCGGTACAGCCGGTGCGAGACGGCCACCTGGCCGGCCTCGTTGAGGACCTGGATGATGATGTCCTTCCGGAAGTCCCGCAGCGAGACCTCCGAACCGAGCCCCGCGCCGACCTGCCAGACCTTGTTGGCCCAGCGGTCGAACTCCGGATCGTGGGTGACCCCGCGCTCCAGGGTGACCCCCTCGAACTCCGAGCGGCCGGGGGACTTCCGGGGTGAACTGGGGTCCCCGCCGTTGCGGTGCTTGACCACCTCGGTGGTGCGCTTGAGCGGACTGATCTTGCTGACGCCGGCAACGGTCCGGCCGTCCCACAGGACCAGGAACTTGAAATTCTTGTAGGGGTCGAAACGGTGGGCGTTGACCTGGAACTCGGCCATCTGATTCCTTCGTCATCCTCTTCCGTCGGTCAGGACTGGGCGGACTCCGCGGCGACCTGCTGAATCCGTACGATGACGAACTCCGCGGGTCTGACCGGTGCGATTCCGACCACGACATTGACGACCCCGCGTTCGATGTCATCGGGGGTCGTTGTATTTCTGTCGCACTGGACGAAGTAGGCCTCGCGGGGTGTGCCGCCCTTGAAAGCGCCCTGCCGGAAGAGATTGTTGAGATACGAGGAGGCATTGAGCCGGATCTGCTGCCACAGCTGTTCGCCGTTGGGTTCGAACACCACCCAGCGCAGACCCCGGTGGAGGCTCTCCTCGATATGGAGCGCGAGCCGGCGCACCGGCACGTACGCCCATGCGCTGTCGAGGCCGTCGGCGCCCCTGAGGGTGCGCGCCCCCCACACCAGGGGTCCCGCCACCGGGAAGGAGCGCAGACAGTTCACCCCCAGCGGGTTGAGCTGTCCGTTCTCCCGGTCGGTGAGGGAGACGCTCAGCGAGCGGACCCCGGTGAGCCGTGCGTCGGTGCCGGCCGGGGCCTTCCACACCCCGCGTTCGCCGTCCGTGCGGGCGATGACGCCGGCGACGGCACCCGACGGCGGGAAGTCGCGCAGCCGGCCGGTGAGCGGGTCGGTCAGCCGCACCTGCGGGAAGTACAGCGCCGCGTGGTCGCTGCGCACGGAGTCGAAGGCGCCGATCCCGGCCCGTGCCGCGTCCACGCTGCCCCAGGCCGCGGGCGCGTCCACGAGCTGGAAGATCCGCCGGTCCCGGCAGAGCTGGTCGGCGGCGGAGACCACGGTGAGGATGTCGTCGACGGACTCGTACCCCGCGAGTTCGGGGAGCGCGAGCAGACCGATGTCCTCGGCGTCCCGCAGCGCCTGGACGCCGGTCCTGCCCGCCTCGCTGCCGATGAGGTCGGCGGGCCCCGGCGGCTCGCCGTCCCGGCCGCCGGTGAGCGGGAGGACGGGCGGGTTGACGGAGCCCTCCAGGCCCAGGTCGTTGGCGCACTCCCCGACGAAACGCACCACGTCGCCGGGGTCGGTGGACCCGGCGACGACCTGGAGGCGCCGGCCGAAGGCGGTGACCTCGGCGCCCGCGTACGCGTGATGGCCCGGGGCGTCGGGCAGGGCGCGCAGCTTCCGCTCCAGCAGCAGGGCGAGTTCGGTGACGGTGGACGGCGGCTCGCCGTCCTCGGCGGGGTCGTGGAGGGTGAACTCGCGCTCCACCTCGCCGATCTTGACCACCAGGTCGACTCCCGTGTCGGGGAGGGGGTCGGCGAAGGGCTTGGAGACCGTCCCCGAGGGGTCGGGACGGCCCTCGTCGAGCGCCTCGACCCGGACCAGCGCGGAGCCCGCGTTGACGACCGTCTCCACGAAGCGGGCGTGCCCGGTCTCCATCGACAGACCGGTGAAGGTCTCGCCGGGGCCGCCGTGCGCGTCGAGGACGCGCAGATCGAAGGTCTTGTCCGGGGTGGGGGTGTCGTGGCCGACGGCGACCCGCAGCCCCGAGCCACAGGCGCCGGGCTCCTTGGCGCGCACCGCCAGCACCGGGCACTCGCTGTGCCCCTCGGTGGAGCCGAGGGTGACATGGGCCGCCTCGCCGGTGCCGGCCCTGGTCACCCGGACGATCACCGCGACGGCGCCGCCGTTGCCGAAGAACTGGTGGACCGCGTGACCGACGGCGCCGCGGGCGGTGAGCCCGCCGAAGCGGCGCTCGAAGTCGGCGAAACCGGTGACCCGGACGGGCCGGTTGAGCGGGCCCCTGCGGGTGTGCCCCACGAACGCGGCCACCGAGGTGCTGACCGAGGCGATGGTACGGACGCTGCTGGGAAGTTCTTCGATGTACACACCGGGATAACCCATGTGCGTAGGCATTCCCCCTCCATTCCCTCCGCGCACCAAGAGATGGGGAGGGATGGTGAAGAGATTGAACGCAATTCTCGAATGCAGGTTGCGGGCTCTTCGAAGATCCCAACGCCACACGCCCCGCGCGATATCGGTTTCGCCGGGCCATCGGCTTGCGTGTGTGCCTGTGGCTCCTGATGCATGAGTTCCTCTGCGAGTCTCTGCCCGTATCCCGTTACCGGTCAAGATGACGTTTCGGACAAGCCATTGATCATTTCCCGCGTATGTCTGTGGCAGGTGTCTCGTCTGGTCAGGAACGTGCAACAGGACGAATAGGGAGGTGAATTCACCGGTGCTTCACAGGAGAACTGGCCACGGCGCGGAGAATGCGCCGAACGGCGCCGGGAACGGACCGGAGCCTTGCGCCCCGCCGGTGGTCCGTGCGGGGGCGCGGGCTCCGCCGGCTCCCCGGCGCTCCGCGCCCTCGCGCGCCGTGGGGGCGTCCCGCCCGGCCCGCCGCCGCCCCGGAGCGCCGCTGACCCGTCGCGGCGGACGCGCCGGACCCCGCTCCGGGCGTCGATGGACCGCGCACCGGCGCGGGGGAGGCGGCCACCCGGGTCGGTGCGCGGCCTCCGGGGGGGGGCGTGCCTCCGGGCCCGGGCTCAGCCCAGGACCCGTACCGGCTCCCCGGCGAGATACGCCGCGATGTCCTCGACCGCCTGCCCGAAGTACCCCTCGTAGTTGCGCCGGGTCACATACCCCAGATGCGGCAGGGCCAGGAAGTTGGGTGCCGAGCGCAGCGGATCGGCCGCGTCCAGCGGCTCCGTCTCGAACACATCCGAGCCCGCCCCCGCGATCCAGCCCTCGCGCAGCGCCCGCAGCAGCGCCTCCTGGTCGACGATCGCCGCGCGGGAGGTGTTGACCAGATACGCGCCGGCGCGCATCCGCCGCAGCTCGGCCTCGCCCACCAGCCCCCGGGTGCGGTCGCTCAGCACCAGATGCACCGAGACGAAGTCGCTGGTCTCCAGCAGCTCCTCCTTGGTGGCCACCGCCACCGCCCCGTGCTCGGAGGCCCGCTCCGGGGTGAGGTTCCGGCTCCAGGCCGCCACCTCCATCCCGAAGGCGGCTCCGACCCGGGCCACCCGCCCGCCGATCCGCCCCAGGCCCAGCAGGCCGAGGCGCCGCCCGTGCAGATCGGCTCCCAGGGTCTGCTGCCAGGGACCGCCCGTCCGCAGCGCGCTGTTCTCCGGCACCACCTGACGGGCGAGCCCCAGGATCAGGGCCCAGGTCAGCTCGGCGGGCGGCTCGGAGCTGCTGGCCGTGCCGCAGACCGTGACCCCGTGCCGGGCCGCGGCCTCCAGATCGATGGAGGCGTTGCGCATACCGGAGGTGATCAGCAGCCGCAGCCGGGGCAGCCGGGCGAACAACTCCTCCGGAAAGGGCGTCCGTTCCCGCATGACGACCAGGATCTCGCAGTGGCCGACGGCGTCGACGAGGGCGTCCCGCGAGGTGAAGTGGGTCGGGAGGAACCGTGTCGTGACCCGGGGGGCGAGCCCGTCCCAGTCGGCCAGGGAGTGGGCGACACCCTGATAGTCGTCCAGTACGGCGCAGTGCAGCCCGGTCACGCTTACCCCCACAGTCACTCGGATGACGCGGAGCCTAGTACAGCGCCCGCCCCGTGTCCCGGAGCGGACGGGCGGCAGTGATCGCGGGAAAACCTTGACCTCAAGTTTGGTTGAGGTCATAGCGTTCCTTCTGAGCCCCTGGCCACCCGGCCGGCGGGCACCCGACGCCGGCCCACTACCCCCCTCCGGAGACACTTCTCATGGACATGGAAGTCACCGCGTGGTCATCGCTGCACAGTTCGATGAACGCCCAGCAGGACCGGCGGCCCTTCTCCCGGGCGACCCTCCGCCGCATCGCCTCCTTCGCCCGGCCGCACCGCCGCAACCTCGGCTTCTTCCTGCTGCTCAGCGTCCTCGCCGCACTGCTCGCGGTGGCGACACCGATCCTCGCCGGCCGGGTCGTCGACGCGATCGTCCAGGGCGGGCAGACGGGCACGGTCACCCGGATCGCCCTGCTGATAGCCGTCATCGCCGTCGCCGAGGCGGGACTCGGGCTGCTCATCCGCTGGCTGTCGTCCAGCCTCGGTGAAGGGCTGATCCTCGACCTCCGCACCACGGTCTTCGACCATGTCCAGCGGATGCCGGTCGCCTTCTTCACCCGCACCCGCACCGGCGCGCTCGTCAGCCGGCTCAACAACGACGTGCTCGGCGCACAGCGGGCCTTCAGCAACACCCTCTCCGGAGTCGTCTCCAGCTTCGTCGCCCTGGTGCTGACCCTCGTGGTGATGCTCAGCATCTCCTGGCAGATCACCGTGCTCGCCCTCGCGCTGCTTCCGGTCTTCATCATCCCCGCCCGGATGCTGGGCTCCAAGATGGCGGCGATGACCCGCGAGGGCGCCCGCCACGACGCGGCCATGAGCACCCAGATGACCGAACGCTTCTCCGCGCCCGGCGCCACGCTCGTCAAGCTCTTCGGGCGTCCCTCCGACGAGTCGGACGAGTTCGCCGCCCGCGCCCGCCGGGTGCGCGACATCGGTGTCCGTATCGCCATGGCCCAGTCCGCCTTCATCACCGCCCTCACCCTCGTCTCCGCGCTGGCCCTCGCCCTCGTCTACGGACTCGGCGGCCACTACGCCGAACTCGGCAGCCTCGAACCCGGAGCCGTCGTCGCCCTCGCGCTGCTCATCACCCGGCTGTACGCCCCGCTGACCTCGCTGGCCGGCGCCCGGGTCGAGGTGATGAGCGCCCTGGTGAGCTTCGAGAGGGTCTTCGAGATCCTCGATCTGCCCCCGCTGATCGCCGAGCGGCCCGACGCCCGCGAGGTGCCCGAAGGACCGGTGTCGGTGGAGTTCGACGGGGTCACCTTCGCCTACCCGTCGGCGGACAGGGTCTCCCTCGCCTCCCTGGAGGACGTGGCCACCCTCGATCCGCGCGAGGGCGGCACCGTGCTCCACGATGTCTCCTTCCGCGCCGAACCCGGCCGGATGGTGGCCCTCGTCGGCTCCTCCGGAGCGGGCAAGTCCACCATCGCGCAACTGCTGCCGAGGCTGTACGACACCGACTCCGGCGCGGTACGGCTGAACGGCGTCGACGTCCGCGACCTGAGCGCACAGTCCATTCGCGAGACCCTCGGCATGGTCACCCAGGACGGGCACCTCTTCCACGAGTCGGTCCGCGCCAATCTGCTCCTCGCCCGCCCCGACGCCGGCGAGGACGACATCTGGGACGCCCTGCGCCGCTCGCGCCTCGACGGCCTGGTGGCCTCGCTGCCCGACGGCCTCGACACCGTCGTCGGCGAGCGCGGCTACCGGCTCTCCGGCGGTGAGCGGCAGCGGCTGACCATCGCCCGGCTGCTGCTGGCCCGCCAGCGGGTGGTGATCCTCGACGAGGCCACCGCCCACCTGGACTCCACCTCGGAGGCGGCGGTGCAGGAGGCGCTGGCCGAGGCGCTGGAGGGCCGTACCGCCGTGGTGATCGCCCACCGGCTGTCGACCGTACGGGCCGCCGATCTCATCCTGGTCGTCGAGGAGGGACGGATCGTGGAACGCGGCACCCACACCGAACTGCTCGCCGCGCACGGACGGTACGAGCAGCTCTACCGCACCCAGTTCGAGCGCCCCGGCGCGGAGGAGAGCCAGCAGCCGGTCGGCTGACGCACCACGGACCGGGGAGGACCGGGGAGCTGAGGGCGGGGCGGGGCGGGGTCCGGTACGGGAAGACTGTGCCGGGCCCCGCGCCGCCGCGTCCCGGTGTGCGGCATGCCGGATGCCGTGGGGCCGGGTGCCGTGGGGCCGGGTGCCGTGGGGTCGGGTGTCGCGGGGCGGGCTCCGTTGGGGCGGAACCGGTTGCGGGGGCTCCGGTCCTCCCGTCCGGTTTCCGTGCCGTATGCCGTATGCCGTATGCCGTGGGCGGGCTCCGTTGGGGCGGGTCCTGTCGCGGGGGCGCCGGCCTCCGGTCCGGTTTCTCCGGCGCGGTGGCCGCCCTTCGGCCCGGAGCCCTCGCTCCGGGGGCCGCGCTTCGGTCCGGGCGGGCTCTCCGGGTCCGGGCCCGGAGCCTCCGGGCCCGGGCGCTCCGGCGAGGGTGGCCCCCACCCGCGCCCACCCCCGGCCCCACCTCCACCCCCGGATAAATCTCCGGCGCTCGTACAACTGTTGCCCCGGCCGGAGAGTCTCCTCTGTACTCCCGTCCTCGAACAGCCACGGCACGACCGAGGCGAATCCGGCACCCCGGGTGCCCCGTGCCTCCGGTCCGCCACCCCCACGCGGCCCTGCCCGGACGGGCGACCAGACAGCCGCGGGTCCCACCGGGCCCCGCTCGGAGCAGGAGCCCCGCATGCGCATGCGCAGAAACCTCCGCCTCGTCCTCGCGACAGCGACAGCCGCCGCGCTGACCGGTGGACTGCTCACCCTTTCGGCGGGTGCCGCCGCCACCGCCGCCCCCGCCAAGCACGCCGACGACTTCAACGGCGACGGCCACCGCGACTTCGCGGTCGGCGGCAACGGCTCGGTCACCGTGACCTACGGCACCGCCAAGGGCCCCGGCACCACGACCAGGACCTTCACCCAGAACAGCCCCGGCATCCCCGGCCCCGCCGGTGACACCGGCGGCTACCGCGACCAGTTCGGCAACGCCCTGGCGACCGGCGACTTCAACCGCGACGGCTACGCCGACCTCGCCGTGGGCGACCGCACCGAAGCCGTGGGCAACGCCTACGAGCGCGGCGCGGTCACCCTGATATGGGGCTCCAGGTCCGGCCTGGGCTCCGCCGCCGCCCGCATCCCCACCCTCGGCGGCTACACCCCCGAGCGGTTCGGCAACGCCCTGGCGACCGGCGACTTCGACGGCGACGGCAGGCTCGACCTCGCCGCGTCCGACACCCACGCCGTCTACATCTACCGGGGCGGCTTCGGCACGTCCGGCACCACCGGAAGGATCACCCGCCACTCCCCGGCGAGCAGCGCCCACTACATCGAACCGGGCGGACTCGTCGCCGGGCAGGTCACCAAGGACAAGGCCACCGACCTCTACGTCCTCGGCCAGGGGTACGACGAGACCCTGCGGAGCGACACCGCCGCGGCCTGGTTCCTGCGCGGCGGCTCCACCGTCAAGCCGGGCGCGCTCACCGTCTACAACACCTCCTTCACCCCGTTCTTCGGCGTCCAGGGCGTCATCGCGGACTTCGACAAGGACGGCTACGGGGACCTCGCCGTCGGCGACCGCACCTACCGGAAGAGCGCCGGAGCCGTCTCCGTGGTGCGCGGCGGCGGCAACGGGCCGACCACCACCCGGCGGCTCACCCAGTCCACCGACGGCATCGTCACCGGCGCCACCGCGGGCGACCGCTTCGGCCAGGTGCTCTCGGCCGGCGACACCAACCGCGACGGCTACCCGGACCTCGCGGTCGGTGTCCCCGGCGAGCGGGCCGGCACCGCCGGATCAGCGGGCGGTGCGCACATCCTGCGCGGCGGGAAGAAGGGTCTCACCGGTACCGGCTCCCAGTGGTTCACCCGCCAGACCGCGGGCGTCCCCGGCAGCGCCGCCGCCGGTGCGGAGCTGGGCCAGGACGTGCGGCTGCGCGACCTCGACCGCGACGGGGACGCCGATCTGCTGATGTCCGACCGGGGGAGGAAGAGCCTTCTGCTCCCCGGCGGGCGCGGCGGCATCACCGCCACGTCCGTCCGTGAACTGCCCCTGCGCGCGAGCTTCCCGCAGTAGCCGCGACCCCCTCGGGCACCCGCCCCAGCACCCGCCCCAGCACCCTCCGAGCGCCGTGGCCGGCGCGCCCCGCCGGCCATGGCGCTCGGCCGTGCCCCGGCGCCACCGGCGCCCGCACAGCCGCTCCGGCGCACGCCCGGCGTACAGACGTACGAGGCCAACGCCCGTTCATTGCGCCAGCATTGCGGCCGTGTGGAGATCCCGGCCGGAGCCTTCCGCGTTCGATTTTCCGGTCGTTACGTTGCCCGTGAACGGCAACCCCGAGCGGCTGCCGGCAGCTCCCGGGCAGCTCCCGAGCGGTTCCGGGGCACCCTCACCCTCGTCCGAAGGAAGCGCCATGAGCCAGCCCATCGACTCGGTGACCGCGGGTCACACCCCCGACGAACCCGCCACGGCACCCCGGACGGGCTGGTCCTTCGAGACCAAGCAGGTCCACGCGGGCACCAGCCCGGACCCCACCACCGGCGCCCGCGCGGTGCCGATCTACCAGACCACCTCCTTCGTCTTCCGCGACACCCAGCACGCCGCCGACCTCTTCTCCCTCGCCGAGCCCGGCAACATCTACACCCGTATCCACAACCCCACCCAGGACGCCTTCGAACAGCGGGTCGCGGCCCTGGAGGGCGGGGTCGCGGCGGTCGCCCTCGCGTCGGGGCAGGCCGCGGAGACCCTCGCCATCCTGACCGTGGCGAGCGCCGGCGACCACATCGTCTCCAGCGCCTCCCTCTACGGCGGGACCTACAACCTCTTCCGGCACACCCTCCCCAAGTTCGGCATCGAGGTCTCCTTCGTCGACGACCCGGACGACCTGGACGCCTGGCGCGCCGCCATCCGTCCCACCACCAAGGCCCTCTTCGCGGAGACCCTCGGCAACCCGCGGGGCAACGTCCTCGACGTCCGGGGGGTCGCCGACGTCGCCCACGCCGCGGGCGTCCCGCTGATCGCGGACAACACCGTCCCCACGCCGTATCTGCTCCGGCCCATCGAGCACGGCGCCGACATCGTGGTCCACTCGGCGACCAAGTTCCTCGGGGGCCACGGCACCACCCTCGGCGGTGTCGTGGTGGACGGCGGCACCTTCGACTTCGGCGCCCACAGCGAGCGCTTCCCCGACTTCAGCGCCCCCGACCCCAGCTACCACGGACTGCGGTACTGGCCCGCGCTCGGACCCGGCGCGTTCGCCGTCAAGCTGCGGGTGCAGCTGCTGCGCGACCTCGGCCCCGCCATCGCGCCGCACTCCGCCTTCCTGCTCCTCCAGGGCGTCGAGACGCTCAGTCTGCGCATCCAGCGGCACTCCGCCAACGCGCAGGAGCTGGCCGAGTGGCTGGAGCAGCGGGACGAGGTCGCGGCGGTGCACTACCCCGGGCTCCCCGGCAACCGCTGGTACGACGCGGCGCGGCGCTACCTCCCCGGCGGCTCGGGCGCGGTCCTCGCCTTCGAGCTGCGCGACGGCGCGGAGGCCGGGAAGAAGTTCGTCGACGCCGTCGAGCTCTTCAGCCATCTGGCCAACATCGGCGATGTCCGCAGCCTGATCATCCACCCGGCGTCCACCACGCACAGCCAGCTCGACGCCGAGCAGCTCGCCGCGACCGGCACCGCCCCCGGCCTGGTCCGGCTCTCCGTCGGCATCGAGAACATCGCCGACCTCAAGGCCGACCTGGAGAGCGGGTTCCGCGCGGCCAAGGCCGCCTCCTGAACACCCGTACCGAACCGGTGGGTCCGACGGCCGCGCCGCCGCCCGCCACCGGCGCCTGGCAGGAGGGCGACCCTCCCGGGCGCCGGCGGTGGGCGGCGCGGACCGGGCCGCTGCCGCTGGAGGCGGGCGGGGAACTGCCCGCCGTCCGGCTGGCCTACGAGACGTGGGGGAGGCGGGCGGCCGACGGCTCCAACGCGGTGCTCGTCCTGCACGCGCTGACCGGGGACAGCCATGTCACCGGTCCCGCGGAGCCCGGTCATCCCACCCCCGGCTGGTGGCAGGGGCTGATCGGGCCGGGCCGGGCCCTGGACACCGACCGCTGGTTCGTCGTCGCTCCGAATGTGCTCGGCGGCTGCCAGGGCAGCACCGGACCGTCCTCCCGCCGGCCCGACGGGCGCCGCTGGGGGAGTGCCTTCCCCTTTCTGACCACGCGTGACCAGGTCGCGGCCGAGGCGCACCTCGCCGATCTGCTGGGCATCGACCGCTGGGCCCTGGTGATCGGCGGCTCGATGGGCGGGATGCGGGCCCTGGAGTGGGCGGTGGCCCACCCCCTGCGCACCGAGGCGCTGCTGCTGCTCGCCTGCCCCGCGGCCACCAGCGCCGAGCAGATCGCCTGGTCCGCCGTGCAGCTGCACGCCATCCGCTCGGACCGCAACTGGCGGGGCGGCGACTACCACGACGCGGCCCCCGGGGAGGGCCCGCACCGGGGGCTCGGCCTGGCCCGGCGGCTCGCCCATGTCACCTACCGCAGCGAGGCCGAGCTGGCCGCCCGCTTCCACCGTGCCGCCCAGGGGACGGAGGACCCCTGGCGGGGCGGCAGATATCAGGTCGAGTCCTATCTCGACCACCACGCGGCCAAGCTGGTCCGCCGCTTCGACGCGGGCAGCTATGTGGTGCTGACCGAGGCGATGAACAGCCATGACATCGGGCGCGGCCGAGGGGGTACGGCAGCCGCGCTGCGCCGGGTCCGCGCCCGCACCCTGGTGGCGGCGATCGACTCCGACCGGCTCTATCCGCCGGCCCAGCAGCACGAGCTGGCGGCGGGCATCCCCGGTGCGGACGGAGTGCGCGTCATCGAATCCCCGTACGGCCACGACGGATTCCTCATCGAGGCCGGGCAGGTGGCCGCGCTCGTGCGCGAGCTGGCCGGGGAGTGAGCCGCCCGCCCGGCGTCCCGTGCGCGGCGCGTGGGCGGGCGGTTCGGTCCGTGGAAGCCCCCGGCACCCACCCGTCCACGTGTTCGACAGAAGAAACGATTCCTCCCCGCACCCTGCGGTGACAATTTAGGCAAGGCTCACCTAATATGAGCATCGATGACTTCGGGTCCCCCACTCCGACAAGTCCGGCTTTTGCTTTGCGCACGTCCATGCCCTGGACACCCTCCCGCACTCTCGCGTGCCCGCTCTTCCCGAAGGAGACATGCAGCGCATGTCCATGCCCCGTAGAACCCGTCTGGCCACCGTCGTGGCGCTCGCCGCCGTCTCTCTCGGCTCCGGTGCCGTCGCCGCCCCCGCCTTCGCGGCGGCCCCCGCGGCCCTCGCCGCCGCCGACGCCCCGGCCGCCGCCCAGGCGGGTGGCAGCGCCACCGCGGCCTCCCCGATCCTGGCCACCGGCCAGGTCGGCTGGGCCTTCAAGACGTCCTGGTTCAACTATGTGACCAAGATGGCGAAGGGCACCGTCACCGCGGGCGACGGCGCGACCCAGGCCGCCGGCGGAGTCATCGGCTACCCCGTCCGCCACGGCGCGGTGAACCCGGCGGGCCTCGACGCCGATGTCCTCTTCTCCGGCTCCGTCACCTACGCGGCTCCCGACCACGACATCATCGGGATCACCCTCTCCAAGCCCCGCGTCGTCCTCAAGGACGGCAAGGGCACCCTCACCATGGATGTCCGCAGCGAGCTGAAGGGCGAGGCGCCCGTCACCACCACCGCGGTCCCCTTCGCCGACCTGAAGGCCACCGCCGGCGCCCTGGACGGCTCCCGGATCAACTGGAAGAACATCACCGCCACCCTCACCGCCGAGGGTGCCAAGACCTTCGCGTTCGAGGGCCGGGAGATGTACCCCGCCGGGACGGCCCTGGACGACGCCGCCATCTCCGGCACGGTCACCGTGCCCACCCTGACCGTCAGCAACGTCTCCGGCCTGGGCGCCGAGACCGAGGTCACGGTGAACGGCAGCGGCTACCGCCCCGGTCGCGGTGTCTACCTCGCCCAGACCGTGGCCCTCCCCGGCACCACGTACCCCAGCAAGTTCGGCAACGCCGCCTACATACGCAAGGTCGCCGACGACGGCACCTTCACCGCCACCCTGAAGCTCACCGAGACCTTCACCCCGGCCGGCGGCGTGGCCACCCCCGCGATCGACTGCCGCACCACCGCCTGCTTCGTGGCCAGCTTCAACTCCCACGACGGCGCGGACGCCACCTGGATGGCCTCCCGTGCCCAGGACGTCGCCCGCTCCCTGCACTTCGGCGCACTCAAGGTCACCGGCGAGCCCGCCGACCGCAAGGTCCGCTCGGGTGCCAAGGCCACCTTCACCGCCACCGCCTCCGGCGCCGATAGCGTCCAGTGGGAGCGCAGCACCAACAAGGGCACCACCTGGACCGCCATCCCCGGCGCCACCGGCACCACCCTCTCGGTCGCGGCCACCAGGGCCCTGAACGACTCCCGCTACCGCGCCGTCTTCACCAACGGCGCCGGCTCGGTGACCACCACGGACGCCACCCTCGCCGTCACCACCGTGCCCAGCCGCATCACCGGCCTCAACGCCGCCCCGGAGCCGGTCGCCAAGGGCGACAAGGTCACCGTCACCGGCACCCTCCAGGCCGTCGGAGCCTCGGACGAGACCTGGCGCGCGCTTCCCAAGAGCCCCCTCGTGGTCGAGTTCCGCGCCAAGGGCGCCAAGACCTGGGCCAAGGCCGCCACCGCGACCTCCGACACCAAGGGCGCCTTCTCCGCCAAGGCCACCGCGGCCAAGGACGGCGACTGGCGCGCCCGCTACACCGGCACCACCGAGCGCGGCTGGGCCAACAGCGGCACCGACTACGTGGACGTCAAGCTGCGCACCGAGGTCAAGGGCTTCAACGCCTCCCCGGAGCCGGTCCGCAAGGGCAAGCAGCTCAAGGTGAACGGCACCCTGCGCACCCTCGACGGCACGTGGGCGGGCACCGGGAGCCACAGTGTGACGATCTGGTTCAAGGCCAACGGCGCCAAGAGCTGGAGCAAGCAGGCCACCGCCCGCACCAACGGCAAGGGCGACTTCTGGAAGTACTTCACCGCCAAGCAGGACGGCAACTGGAAGGCCGTCTTCGACGCCACCTCCAGCCGTCTGGGCAGCAGCAGCGGCAGCGACCACGTCGACGTGCGCTGACGCTCCGGTGCCGGCCCCGCCCCCACGCCGGGGGGCTGGGCCGGCACCGCTGTTCCCCGCCGCCCCAGCCGCGACGCGGGTCCGATTCCGCTCCGGCCCCTATGCCCACTCCTACTCCCGCTCCTACTCCCACTCCCGCTCCTACTCCCACTCCCGCTGCGACTTCGGCTCCGGCGCACGCCCAGGCCCCGGTTGCCCCCGGTCCCCGTCCCCGCGCCCGGCCCGCGCTCTCAGCCCCGCCGGAACGGTGCCGCCGGCGGTGGCCCCAGCGTCGTCGTACCGGGCGCGGCCCGGTGCCCGAGACCCGTGCGGTAGACATCCAGCGCGGCCTCCGTGCGACCCCCGCGGCGCAGCAGATCCCCCAGCAGCCGGCAGAGATCGGCCAGATCCCCCCGCGCCCCGCTCCGCTCCAGCAGCGCCAGCGCCCGCACATAGTGCTCCTCGGCCGCCTCGGCGTCCCCCCGCTCCTCCGAGATCAGCCCGAGCAGCCGGTGAGCGCCCCCGGCATGCACCGCGCCGTGCCCCTCGTCCAGATCCAGCAGTACCGATGCCAGCTCCGCCGCCTCGTCGAACCGGCCGCGCCGCCGCAGCACATCGGCCAGCTCCACCTCCACCTGTGCCGCGTAGAGCGCGGCCCGTTTGGCCGCCAGCATGTCCCGGGCGGTGCGCAACTCCTCCTCGGCCGCCGCGAGATCCCCGTTCTGCGCGTGGACATAGCCCCGCATCCAGTGGCAGTGCGCGAGATCCGTGCGCAGCCGCAGCTGACGGTAGATCGTCTGCGCCTTGGCGAGCGAGGCGTCGGCGTCGGCCGTGCGCCCCTCGGCGAGAAAGGTGCGGGCGACCTGCCGGTGCATCCCGGCGACCAGCGCCGGATCGCTGATCCGCGGCGCCAGCGCGAGCGCCAGTTCAGCGGCGTGCGCGGCCCGGGCATGCGCCCCCATGTCGATATAGGGGCCGATCACGGCCGCGTACAGCAGCACCATCGCCTCGGGGTCGGCCAGACCGCTCCCGCTCAGCTCATCGATGGTCGATTCCAGGAGATAGCAGGCGTACCGCAGCTCGCCGGCCAGCAGATGCGCGATCGCGCGGCCCCGGATCGCCCGGGCCCGGCGAGGCAGCGGCCGGTCGGCCAGCAGCTCCTCGGCCGCCTCGAAGTGCCGCCGCGCGTCGTCCAGTTCACCGGTCTCCAGCGCGCAGTCACCCAGCCCGAGGTGGGCCTCGGCCCGCTCGGGACCGAGCCCGAGATGCTCCGCGTCGGTGAGCACCCTGCGGTAGCGCACCGCCGCCTCGTCCGCCGCCCCGGCCGACAGCTCCCGCTGGGCGTCGGTGAGGGAGAGCCTCAGCTCCGTGGCCAGACGGGCCGGCCGGCCGGTCGCCAGCTCGTCTAAGGAGGTCCCGAGCCGCTCCGCGAAGAAGCGCAGCGCGGTCTCGGACGGCCGCACCTTCCCCGACTCCAGTGTCGAGACATACGCGGGTGTGTACGAAGGAGTGGCCAGCTCCCGCTGTGTCAGACCGAGCCCC
Organism: Streptomyces sp. NPDC001985; assembly: GCF_040296845.1. Lineage (NCBI taxonomy): Bacteria > Bacillati > Actinomycetota > Actinomycetes > Kitasatosporales > Streptomycetaceae > Streptomyces > Streptomyces sp. NPDC001985. The sequence continues at coordinate 36,058 of NZ_JBEOYB010000024.1, read as the reverse complement.
TTGCGCAGCCGCTGCACCCGGCGGCCGATGTCGGCCGGTTCGTCCATGGAAACCCCCTGGTCGCTGGAGTTCCTCAGTATTCAGGTTCGGCAGACCATTGCGCATGTCCGGTGCGCACCCTAATTTAAGTCATCAGTTCACCAGAGTTATCAAGCCACTTAACATCCTCAGGGGAGGGGATCTCATGAGCTCGGCCCTGCGCAGAGCCATGGCCGCGGCCGGTCTGGCCACTGCCGTCACCGCCGTCCTGGCCATCGCACCCGCCGGTGCGGCCGCCGCCCCGGCGCCGCCCGCACGCGGCGGAACCGAGGTCGAGGTCGAGATACCCGGACCCGAGCACGGCACGGTCGCCGGCTCCGGCCACACCCTCGTACCGCAGGACGGCCGGGACCGGCCCCGGTCGCGGCTGTCCGCTGCCCAGCAGGCGGAGGACGGCCAGGTCGCCAAGATCCTCGACAACGGCTCCACCGCCGACCGGCTGGACATCGTCATCGTCGGCGACGGCTACACCACCGCGGAGCTGGGCCGGTTCCGCACCGACGCCAAGGAGAAGTGGGCCGAACTCGCGGCCACCGACCCCTACACGAGGTACCAGAGCCTCTTCAACGTGTGGACCGTCGACGCGGTCTCCCGCCAGTCCGGCGTCACCGGCGACCCGGGCGCCGACACCGTCCGCGACACCGCCCTCGGCTCCTACTTCTGGTGCGACGGCATCGAGCGGCTGCTCTGCATCGACCAGAACAAGGTCGACGGCTATGTGGCCAAGGCACCCGAGGCCGACCTGGTCATCGTCCTCGCCAACAGCGCCAAGTACGGCGGAGCCGGATACAACCAGCCCAGCCCGACCCTCGGCTACGAGGGCATCTCCACCGCCTCGGCGGGCAACGAGAAGTCCGGCAAGGTCGCGATCCACGAGACCGGCCATTCCCTGGGCAAGCTCGCCGATGAGTACTTCTACCCCGGCTACCCCGGCTACGAGCAGTACACCGGCCCCGAGCCCGCCGACTCCAACATCTCCACCCTCTCCGCCGCGGACCTGGCCGGCCAGCGCGTCAAGTGGCACCGCTGGCTGGGCGAGACCTCACCCGACGGCGGCACCATCGGCACGTACGAGGGGGGCGGCTACTTCGTCAAGGGCCTCAACCGGCCCACCGACAGCTCCATGATGCGCGCCGTCGACAAGCCCTTCAATCTGCCCGGTGTCGAGGCGATGATCGCCGGCTTCTACCGCCACGCGAAGGCCGTCACCGCCGTCACTCCCACCGACCGCACTCTCCGGCTGCGCCACACCGTGAAGACCACCGTGCCCCGGCTGACGGGAACGGACGGACGGCAGCTCAAGGTCCGCTGGTATCTGGACGGCAAGGAGCTGAAGCCCCTCGCCGGCCGCACCTCGATCCGCGTCTCCGACCTGACGCTGCGCCTCCTCGACCTGCGCACCCACAAGCTGACGGTCACCGCCGAGGACCGCACTCCCTCCGTACGCGACCCCAAGATCGCCGCCACGCTCAAGTCCTCCGTGAGCTGGAACGTCAGGCTCTGACACACCGCTCCGGCCCACCACGGGCCGGAGACGGTGCCCGGCCGGCCGTTGTCCTGCCCTTGGGACACCCGCCGCCGTCAGCCGGCCTGCCGGAGCGAGACGGTCCGCAGCAGCTCATACGCGGCCTGGGTGTAGCGGCAGCGCAGCGTGGGAGAGATGTTGGTCAGCGCGACGACCGCCACCGCCGGATCGGGGCAGAACCCGATGAACGAGGTGAAGCCCCGTGTCGCCCCCAGATGGAAGTAGAGCCGGCGCGTGGGCAGGACGTTATGGCTCCAGGCGAGACACAGCTCGGGCCCGCCCGGTGTACGGGGGCGGACCCGGGTCACCTCCCGCAGGGCGAGACGCAGCGGATCACCCGGCCCGGCATGCAGCTCCGGAGTGATCAGACACCGCAGATAACGCAGCAGATCCCGGCCGCTGGACCGCAGCACACCGGCCCCCGGCAGCGCGGGAATCGTGAACGGCGGCCGGGGCCGGCCGTGCCAGTGTCCGGTCGCCTGGACCCCGGTTGTCTCCGCCGTGGTGTCGGTCAGGCCCAGCGGCTTGACGACCTGCGCCATGAGCAGCGGTCCATAGCCGGTGGTCCCCCGCTCGGCGAGCAGATGCCCGAGCAGCCCGACACCGAAGTTGGAGTAGTGCACCCGCAGCCCGGGCGGACGCCGCACCCGGGAACGGGACAGCGAGTCCAGCAGCCGGTGCGCCGGATACGCCTGGTACGGATTGGTGGTCCAGGACGGCACCGCCGTGCGCAGCAGCCCCGGCGGCAGCCTCGGCAGCCCCGAGGTGTGCGTCGCCAGATGCTCCAGGGTGATGCCGCCACCCACCGGGCCCCTCGGCAGCGCCCAGCGCGGAACACGAGCGCTCAACGGCTCGTCGAGGCGCACCGTGCCCCGCGCCGCCATATCGGCGAAGAGCAGCGCGGTGAAGGTCTTGGTCACCGATCCCAGCTCGAAACGGGTGCGCTCGGTGACCGGGACCGCGCCCGTCTGGTCGGTGAAGCCCCGGCACAGCGAGGTCGTGCCCGCTCCCGTGTGCACCATGACCACGGTGGCGGCCCGGCCGCCGGCCGCGTCCGCCACCGTCTCCAGCAACTCCTCCGTCGACCGGGCCCGCTCAGAGATCGGTGGCATCGCCATGGCGCGACAGCGCCAGAGTGCCGGCGATCGCCGCCACGATGGTCGTATGCCGATTGTCCAGATACGCCGTGTCCGGGTCCTCGTCGATCGGCGTTCCGTCCCGGGGCACCAGACCGTCCTCGTGCTGCGCGGCGGCGAGCCGCTCCCAGATGTCCGGCTCGCAGCGCGGCTGCGGCAGACAGGCGTCCACGATCATCAGCTCGGCGAGGAGATCCCACTCATGGATCTCCGCCCAGATGTCCATCCAGACCGGCAGCCAGTTGGTGAGGTACTCCTGGATGTGCGGCGGCAGCCCCTCCGGCCGCGCCCCCCAGTCGGTCGCGTGGAAGACGGTGTGGGTCAGGCAGTAGGCCGTCATCCAGTCGATCATCCAGGGCTCGGGGGTGTGCCCCAGCCAGGTCGCGTTGATCATCGCCGGCCAGTCCGCCGGACGCTCCACACCCGCCACCCGGGCCGCGTTGGCCACGGCCATACGCCGGTTGGGCATCATCTCGGAGCCCTGGTGCGAGGCGAGACCACCGAGATGTGTCACCAGCGCGTGCAGTCGCTCGTGCCGGTACCCGACGCGGGCGAAGTGCGTGTACATCTCCAGCGGGTCGGTCATCATCGGAAAACGGATCTGACGCTCATACAGCAGATCGCCGGAGCCGAACTGCGACCAGCCGAAGTCCAGCAGATCCCGGGCCGCCTGCTGCTCACTCGACGAGGCCATGCCCTCGCGCAGCACCAGCGACGCGGCCAGCGCCAGCTCTCCCAGCGGCTTGTAGAAACCGTCGGGGTCGGTGAGCACCTCCTCCGCGTCCGGCGGCATCGCGCCGCGCTCGCTGTTGCGGTGCAGCCAGCCGAGCGCCCGGGTCACCACCTGGTGGGCGATCCGCCGGCTGCTCGCCGGTGCTCCGGTCGTCGGTGTGCTCATGAGGCGCGCCCCTTCTGTTCGTGCCGCCCGGCGATGAGCCGGCGGGCGATCGCGGTGTCCAGAACGGTTCTGGCGCCGACGGCTCCGCACAGCTCCAGGTGCTCCACCACGGTTTCGATGTCGGTGCCCGGCAGAACGGCACCCCGGCTGTCCGCCAGCGCGACCCAGCGCGCCAGCCGCGCGGCCGTCGGATAGTCGCGGCGCAGCATCGAGCGGGCCAGCCCTCTGTTCAGCGCGAGCACCCGGCGGATCGCCTGCTCGCTCACCGGCCCCCGCACACCGGGCAGCGCGAGCGGTGACAGTTGCGCCATGCGCTGCGCCCAGGGGCGCCAGTGCGGGTGCTCGGCCGCCGGCGGGGCGCCCCCGGGCGCAGCGCCGGCGGCCGAGTCCAGTGTGACGACGGGCTCGTGGCCGCACTGGGAGAGAAGGGTGATCGTGGCCCGGCCGAGACAGGCTGCCTCCGGGGGGTCGTCGGGCTCGGGCGGGAAGACGCGCAGCGCCTCGGCCACCACTTCTCGGTCACCCGGTGCGACGGGTACCGAGGCCGACAGCGCGGGTGCGAAGAGGTCAGGCCCCAGCACCCGCACCGCGGCCAATGCCGCCTTTGCGTCCATCGCCTCCTGCACGTGGACCGCCAGGCCCGGGGAGTCCTCCCTGCCCCGCAGGGCATTGAGCACACGCCCGGCCAGACTCTCCACCGCCGCTCCGTATTCAGCCGACGGCGCGGAGCCCGATTGCGACATTGGTAACTCGCCTTCTTCCGGAATGTTCAGTGGTGCGGTTGCTTAACGCAGAGGCTTACTTCTCCTGCGGCTGCTTCGGCTGCTTCGGGGAGAGAAGGACGGCGGCGAGCAGGATGAGGGCCGCCTCCGGCGCGTAGACCGGGGCGCCGCTGACCGTGGCCTCGGGCTCGGTGATCAGCGAGCGGACGGCGAAGCGCTCGTCGGCCTCGGCGTGGACGGTACGGATGTGGGTGGTGGTGATGGACATGATTCCTCCAAGGTGGCCGCCGCCCGTTGAACGGACGGGTCAACCGGGCGTTGCGGGCGATCGCCGGCAACGGATGGACCGGCACGAGTAACGCGCCGTCACCACATAGTCACCCGTTTATGTCGCACCTCGCGAGAGGAAGTCACCTATTTTCACCTGATGTAGTGAATCAGTGCGGCGTGTCCGACTGGACTGGAGCAAGTAACCATGCCTTGAGCACCCGGGCCCGCGCCGGAACCCCCGCGTCAACGCGCCCCCGGCCTCCACCGGCCCCGGAGCCCGGGTTGACCTTCAAGCCGCTTGAAGGGCCACCATCGCACCCATGGACGACACCGACGCGCTGATGAGTATCGGCGCCTTCGCCCGCAGAGTGGGGCTCGCACCGAGCGCCCTGCGGTTCTACGACGACTGCGGTGTGCTGCGCCCCGCCACCGTCGACGGCGCGACCGGCTACCGCTACTACACCCCGGACCAGGAGCCCCGCGCGCTCCTCGTGCGAAGGCTGCGCCAGGCGGGGATACCCCTGACCGACGCCTCCGCCGTACTCGACGGCAGCCGTGAGGAGGCCCGTACCGTCCTGGAGGAGCACGCCAGAAGGGCGCGCGAGACCGCCGCGTCCGCCCGGTCGGCGATCGGGGAGATCCTCCGCGAACTCCACGGCGGCGAGCACCGGACCACGGCGCGGATCGGGGGAGCGGAGCTGGCCGGCGCCGTGCGCCAGGTCGCACCGGCGGCGGCGTCCGGTCCCGGCCGGGAGGAGTTCCCGGCCCTCGGCTGCGTGCTGATCGAACTCGACCACCAGGAAGTACGGCTGGTGGCCACGGACCGCTACCGCCTGGCCCTCCGCGCGCTCCGGCCCTCGTCCTTCGAGGGCGACCCGTGCCGTGTCCTGACCGGAGTCCCGGAGCTGAGGGAGGCCGCGTCCTGGGCGATGCGGCTGCCGGAGCTCGTCGTCGAGGCGGACCGGCAGGGCGTCCGGCTCCTCGGCGACCGCACCGTACACGCCCTCTCCCCGGTCGAGGACACCTTTCCCGACTACCGGCTGATCCTGGACGACCTGCCCACCCCCGGACACCGGATCATCGCGGACCGGGCCGCGCTCCGCACGGCGGTCGCCGAAGCCGGCCACGACGGGCCACTCACCCTCCGCACCGAGGGGGAGCGGCTCATCCGCGTCTCCTGTGGCACCGTCACCTCCCGGGTCGCGGCCCTCTGCACCGGCCCCCCGCTGCGGATCGCCTTCGACCCGGGGGTGCTGCTCCCGGCACTCGACGCCGGTGTCGGCCCCGATGTCCTGCTGGAGATCTCGTCCCCGGTGCGGCCCGTGGTGGTCCGCTCCGCCGACCAGGGCAGCTTCACCACCCTGGTCATGCCGGTCGCCGACCCCTCGGCCGACCGGTGACTCCCCAGCCGTCCACCCGGCGCCCCCGAAACCCCGGAGTGCGGAGAGCGAGACCCATGAACCCGGACAACCCCGTCGTCGGACTCTGCGCCCAGGGCATGCGCGCCGAGGCCGAGGGACGGGACGATGACGCCCGAGGCCACTTCGAGCGGGCCTGGGAGAGCGCGGCCGACGACTACGAGGCATGCGTCGCGGCCCACTACCTCGCCCGCCACCAGCCCACACCGGAGCTGACGCTCCACTGGAACCAGGAGTGCCTGAACCGTGCGGACCGGGCCGGTGACGACCGGGTGCGGGGCTTCCACGCCTCCCTGCACCTGAACATGGCGAAGGCGTACACGGATCTCGGCGACCCCGGCCGGGCGCGCGCGCACTTCGAACACGCCGCCACCCGGGTCGACGAGCTCCCGCCGGGGCAGTACAGCGACTGAATTCGCGTGGCGGTCGCCGAGGGGCTGCGTGCCTCGGGAGCCATCGAGCCACGGCCCGCGGACGCCCTTCTGGCGGAGCTTCTCGCCGGGTTCCGCGCCCGCGGCGACCTGGTGGCGCTGGGTCTGATCCTCCCCGCGCGCCTCGCCGACCTCGGTACCGACGAGGACCGCACGCGGCTGGTGACGGCTCTGCGCATGGTCCACGCCGCGCGCCGGCTGCCGGCAGCCGAACAGCGCCGTCTGGGCACGGTCATCAGCGCCCTGACCGGCACCGCCACCCCGGCTGTCTGAGCGGTGTCCGTGCCCACCACCCCTGTGCCCCCGTACTCCCCGCGCCTCCGTACCCCCGTGCGGCGGGGCCGGCGCCGCCGCACGGCGCGGCACACCGTCGCGGGGTGGCTGTTCACGGAGAACCGCACCGCCCGGCAAGGACGGTGCGGTTCTCGGTGAAGGGTGGGTTGCCCGAGCGGGGCGGGTGGGGGGACCGGTGGGGCGCCCAGCACCGGAGCCGTCCCGCCCGGGCGTCACCCGCTCCTCAGGGCCCGTGGCGGGCCGGCGCGCCCGACGGGCGCTCGACGAGGAGCGGGCGAGCAGAGATCACCTGGTCAGGACTCCGTCGAACTTCGCCCAGTCGTACATCTGGTGTACGGCCTGACCGAGGATCGGAATGCTGATGTGCTCGAACACATCCTCGATCAGATCGATGTCGCCGGTGTTGTAGATCAGCGGTCCGTTGATGTTGATCAGACCGCCGGAGCGGGGGGTGACCTGCTCCTGGGCGCTCGCGGTTCCGCCCGACAGTGCCAAGGCCACTCCGGCAGCCGCAACCACTACCGCCAGCCTTGCCCTGCGTACGCGACGTTCCATCGGTTCTCCGATTCTGGGGGATCTCGGTTCTTCGAGGGTGCTTCGGCCCAGCGCCAACTGCCGCTGGATGCGGTGGAGTCGACACGCGATTTCGCCGTACGGGCTGAAGTGAGCGTCAGCTTGCCACTAGGTCAAGGGCAAGTAAAGTGCCTGGCGGCCATGAATTCGATCATCATCCGACGGCATCGGCGATCGCCGGTCACCACCGGAAGAGCGCAGGTCAGAGCGGTATTCGACAGCTCGTCGGCTCCCTTGGCGCGCATGGCCGGAAACATTCGAACGCTCATGGTCGCGGCACGGCCGGCCCCCCTCGCGGCGGACAGCTGCCGGCCCTCCCGGCGCCGTCCCCACCCTTCGCCCGGCCATGGCACCGCGCGCCTCCGCGCGCGGTGCCGGCAGGCTCCGGCGGACAGCTGCCGGCCCCGGGGAGTTCTCCGCGCGGGGCGGTACGCGGAGCCATCGCATCCGGGCCGTGCCCCCGCCGCCGTGGCCACGCCGAGTGGGGCCGGCGCCGGGCGGCGAACCGGGCCGGACGGTCTTCACCGGCCTCGGCGGACCGGTTTCACAAGGCCCGGCGGACCGACGGCCGCGTTCGTACGGGCCCATGGCTCCACTGGCCGGAAATCTACGCTGCGGCTCCCCTCCCGAAGGGCCGGGCCCGGGACCCCGAGGGCCGGGCCCGTACCCGAACGCGCCGGGACGTACCGGGGAAAGCCCCAGCGGCGCCGGACCCACGGCGGGCCTCGGAGCAGCGGAGACACACGGCAGCCGGTTCGCCGGGCGGAGGCCGGCCCCTGCCGCCGCCCTCAGGCCGGAGGCATCGGCGGGCGCCCGGGGAAGGACCGTACCGAATGATCACCCGGTGATCCGCCAACGGCGCGGGCACCCTCCCCACCGGCCGATTATCACGTGGAATGACCGTACAACCCTCTCGTGACCTCGTTGGTCTCCCTTATGACCACCAACGTGGTCGCACCTACGAGGAGACCGTCATTTCCGCCATACGCAAAACCCTCACCGCCACCGCCGTCGTCACCGCCGTCCTCGCCGGCACCGCCGCTTGCGGCACCGTGGAGAACCTGTCCGCCGGCCAGAAGCTGGACCGCGCCTTCGAGAAGCTCGGCAAGGAGAAGTCGCTCTCCTTCGAGCTGGGCCTCGACACGGACGTGAAGTCGATCAAGGCGCTCGACGCCGATGCCGCGCCGGGCGACGAGGTCCCCGACGAGGTCGCCAAGCTCCTCACGGGTGCGCGGGTCTCCGTCTCCGTCCAGTCCAAGAAGCCGCTCGCCGACTCCGGCGAGAAGGACTTCACCGGCATGGCCATGAAGCTCAGCACCCCGGAGGGCGAGCTCGTCGAGTACCGGGTCGTCGACGACTTCACCTACTTCCGCGCCGACATGAAGGCGTTCGCGAAGCTCTCCGGCACCCCCGTCCCGAGCGCCGACGACCTGCCCGCCGAGGCGGGACCGTTCAAGGACGTCCTCTCGGGCAAGTGGGTCAAGGTCGAGACGAAGGAGCTGGAGAAGGCAGGCGAGGAGCTGGGCGCGGGCGCGGACGCCGCCGAGCCCTCCCCGGCCCCCAGCCTCGACGCCGCGACGCAGAAGAAGATCGTCAAGGCGCTCAAGGAAACCATCGCCCGTGAGGTCGAGTTCAAGACCGCCGACGGAAAGGACGGGGCCGAGCGCATCACGGCCACCGCCCCCTTCCGCACCCTCCTCACCGGGCTGATCGACGAGATCCGCCCGCTGTCGAAGGAACTGCCGCCGGGCGCGGAGCTGCCCTCGGCCAAGGACCTCAAGGAAGTCCCGAACAAAAAGGTCGCCGCCGACTTCTCGCTGAAGAACGGCGAGCTGACCGAGGTCTCCATCGACCTCTCCAAGCTTCCGGAGAAGGCCAAGGTCGACAAGTTCGCCCTCACCCTGCGCATGGGCAAGGGCGAGGAGGCCACCGCCCCGTCCGGTGCCACCGAGGTCAAGATGGACGAGCTGATGGAGGGCTTCTTCGGCGGCATGGGCGCCTCCGCGATGGGCCCCGAGGAGAACGTCCAGGGATGATTCCGGCACGGAGGGGGCGGCGGGCCCGGTCCGCCGCCCCCTCCGTTCCTCCGCGCCGACTGCTCAGGACCGGCCGGACGGGTTGATCCACTCCGGCTTCTGCCCGCGCAGGATCTGAAGGTAGTGGTCCGTCGAGTTCTTCAGCACCTCCTGGGCGCTGTGACGGATCGCGGGCTCCCACCAGTGGGCGTAGATGCGGTCGAAGGGATAGGGGCGAACCGCGTCGATCACACCGTGGACCCCCTGCTCCGGCAGCGGGAGCCGGTTGGGCGCGCTGTAGAGGAAGGCCACCCGGTCCTCGCCGGGTGACACATTGATGGTGTCCCCGCTGAGGATGACACCCGCGCCGTCGGCCCCCTCCGCCCAGTGGAGAACCGAGCTGCCCGGAAAGTGGCCGCCGCACTGGACCAGGGTGACGCCGGGGAAGACCGCCCGGGTGCCCTCCCAGGTCCTCACCAGCGGTTCCACGGCCGACGGCCGTGCCAGCCAGGAGATATCGGCCTCCGGCAGCAGGATCTCCGCGTCGAAGGCGCGGGCCCACTCGACGATCGCACCGTAGAAGTGCGGATGACTCGCGCTGACCGCGTGCAGCCCGCCGGCCTCCCGCACGGCCCGGAGGGCGTCGTCGTCGACGAACCCGGACGGGTCCCACAGGACATTGCCGTGCTCGGTGGTCAGGAACAGACCGCGCTGCCCGATGCCCACCTGCCTGGTGGCACCGATCCCGGTCAGCCCGGGCTCCACTTCGCGGATGTCGCTGCGGCAGCCCGCGGCGACCAGCTCGGCGAGCGTGGTCCAGCGCTGCCCGCCCGCGGGCACCCACTGGCGGTCGTCCGCGCAGATCGCGCACACGTCCGGTGGCGCGGCTTCCTGATAGTCGAGGTTTCCACAGGTCTCACAGATCCAGGGCGGCATCGCTGGTTCCCCTTCGTGAGGTCACGGATTCCCGTACTCACGATTCGTGAATCCGGGGCTTTGAGGCTCGGGGGCTTCGAGGGTCCACGGACTCCCGGGTGCGTGGACCGGGGGCGTGGGCCGGGAGGGTGAGCGGTCGGCTCGGATCGGCTCTGGTCGGCTCGGATCGGCTCGGGTTCGATCAGCTCCGCTCGGGTCGGCTCAGTTCCAGGAGCAGGTCGGCGAGTTCGGCGGGGCGGTTGCTGGGAATCATGTGGTTGGTGTCGATCTCCCGGTAGTTCCACAGCTCCGGTGCCTTCCGGGCCCGGTCGGCACCGGCCCAGAACGGACCACCGGGCTCCGGCCGGGGCTCCCCGGTGGCCTTGATGAAGGTGCGGGAGAACGGGTAGTCCTCGGGCCGCCGCGGAATACGGATCGGCTCGGTGAAGCAGGAGATCGGCTGCGGTGTACGCCGCGCGGTGAACCAGGCCGTGAAGTCCGGGTCCTCGAACTGCCGCGGAGGCGGCAGCAACTGCCAGTCCTCACCGGGCCCCACGGGCCGACGGGCCCGCCCGGCCGCTGCGGCGGGGTCGACGACATCCCCGTCATGAGGAACGAAGGCATCGAGATAGACCAGATGCGAGACCCGCTCGCCGATGAGGTCAAGGGCCCCGGTGACAACGAATCCGCCGTAGGAGAAGCCGAGAAGGACGATCTCGTCGAGATCCTCGTAGACGATGGAGTTGACCACGTCGGTGATATGGGTCGTCAGACCGACATGTGGGCCGGTCAGATGGGCGCGCTCCCCGATACCGGTCATGCTCGGGGTGAACACCTCATGACCGGCGGCCCGCAGCTCGGCTCTGACCTTCCGGAAGTCATGCGCGCCGCTCCAAGCGCCGTGAACAAGGACAAAAGTCGTCATGGTCTTTCCGTTCCGCGGGGAGGGATGAGTGGTGGGCGTCTCAGGGGATGTTAAGGGTGAGATGCTGCGGGGGCGGAGGGATCAGACGGAGATCTGTCTCCAACAGATCGGTCGCGTGCGGTACTTCGGTGAATCCGGCCAGCCGGTAGGTGATGTACATCATCCGGTTGCGGCCGGTATCGGTGAATTCCGCCTGGAGCCGTACGCCGCCGTCCCGGGCGAGCCCCATGACGTGGTGGAGGAGCACCGTCCCCACCCCTCGTGACATGACCCGGCAGGACATCAGCAGCAGCCGGAGAGTCCACACCTCGGCCCGGGTCTCGACGAGCGCCAGACCGATCTTGCCGTAGGTGCCGAAGCGGTCGCTGAGCTCCGCGACAAGGAGAAGATGGTGCGGAGAGCGGAGCAACTCCTTCAGCTCGTCGTAGGAGTAGGTGTGCCCGGTCGAGTTGAGCTGGTTGGTACGGACGGTCAACTCCTCGGCCCGCCGCAGATCCTCCTCGCCCGCCCGGGTGATGGAGAAGACCATGCCGAGCGTCGCGAGAAAGTCGTCCCCCACCGCGTCGGCGTCCTGCTCCGCCTGCTCACGCTCGATACTGCTGCGGTAGAGATGCCGGCGCCGCCGTGACTCGTCGGTGATGAACCGGGGCTGGAATTCAGCCCATCGGGTGACGGCATCGTGGACCTCCCCGGGGTCCAGACACCTGACCTGCGGATGCCGGAAGGCCACCTCCTCCCGCTCAAAGGGCTGGTCGTCGACAAAGGCCACGGTGTCCAGGGAAATATTGAGTGCCTGCCCAATTTCTGCGACAGCAGCCGACTTTGTCCCCCAGCCGATACGAGGGTGGAGAAAGTACTCGGCGAGCCCGAGCCGTTCGAGCTGCGCCATGGCGGTGGCGGGGTCGTTTCTGCTGGCTATGGAGTGAAGGATGCCGCGTGCGTCCAGCTCTTTTATCGCATCGGTGATGTGGGGGTGGGGAGTGACGTGATCGTCCTCCAGGAGGGTTCCGTTCCAGAGGGTGTTGTCGAGATCCCAGACAACGCATTTGATTCCCGCTGCGGCTGGTTTTTCCTGATGCTTTTCCATTTCTGTCTTCTTTTGCTTTCTGTGGTGTGTGTTTGTGTGTTGTGTGGTGTTTGTGTGGGGTGTGGTTTAGGGGTAGGGGTAGAAGCCTTGGTGGGTTTTGCGGCCGTGGAGGTGGGCGTTGACCATGTGGTGGAGGAGGGGGCTGGGGGTGTATTTGGGGTTGTTGGTGTGGTGGTGGAGGTTTTGGAGGCTGTGGAGGATGGTGTCGAGTCCGATGAGGTCGGCGGTGTGGAGGGGGCCCATGGTGTGGCCGAGGGTGGTGGTGAAGAGGGTGTCGATTTGTTCGGGGGTGGCGATGTTTTCGTGGACGAGGTTGATGGCTTCGTTGATGGTGGTCATGAGGATGCGGTTGGAGATGAAGCCGGGGGTGTCTTTGATGGTGAGGGTGTGTTTTCCGAGGGTGGTGAGGAGTTGTTGGGTGCGGGTGATGGTGTCGGGGGTGGTGTGGTGTCCGGGGATGAGTTCGACGAGGGGTTTGAGGGGGGCGGGGTTCATGAAGTGGATGCCGATGATGTGGGTGGGGCGGTGGGTGAGTGCGGCGATTTTGGTGATGGGGTGGGTGGAGGTGTTGGCGGCGATGATGCAGTGGTCGGGGCAGTGGGTGTCGAGGAGGGGGTAGAGGTGTTGTTTGGTTTCCCATTGTTCGGTGGTGTTCTCGATGACGAATTCGGTGGTGGTGAGTTGGGTGTGGTCGGTGGTGCAGGTGATGCGGGTGAGTGCGCGGTCGGGGTCGTGGTCGGGTGGGGGTGTGGGGTGGGGTGTGGGGGGTGGGGTGTCGATGCCGGTGCCGGGGCCGGTGGGGATGGTGGTGGTGTGGGGGGTGGTGGGGGTGAGGAGGTGGTGGAGGCGGAGGTTGTGGTGGATCTGTTGTCTGGCGTGGTCGAGGATGGTGGGGTCGGTGTCGATGAGGAGGACGTCGTGGTGGGCGGTGGCGAGGTTCTGTGCGACTCCGGTGCCCATGGTTCCGGCTCCGATGACGGCGACGCGCATGCGGGGTTCCTCCGCGGGTGAGGGTGAGGGTGAGGGTGAGGGGGCGGGGGTGGGGGTCGGGGTCGGGGGTGGGGGTGGGGTGTCTTTCCGGTTTCCGGTTCTTTCCTTCTTTTTTCTTCTTTTTTCTTCCTGCTTTCTTTTCTTCTTGTTTTCTTTTGGTTTTTCGGTTCCCTTTCCGCTGGTTCGGTTCGGGTCTGGCGGGTTCGGTTCGGGTCTGGCGGGTTCGGTTCGGGTCTGGCTGGTCCGGTTCGGGTCTGGCGGGTTCGGTTCGGGTCTGGCGGGTTCGGTTCGGTCCGGCCCGGGTTGGGCGGGGCCGGTTGGGGCCGGTTGGGGCCGGTCCGGGTTGGGTGCGTCCGCTGGTTCGGTCCGGGTTGGGTTGGGCGGGGCCGTGGGTTGAGGCCGGCGGGGGTCCGGGTTGGGCCGGGTCTGGCGGGTTGGGGCCGGTCCGGGCCGGGTCTGGCGGGTTGGATCTGAGTTGGATCTGGGTTGGATCTGGGTTGGTTTGGGTTCGGGGTGGGTTCGGCGGGGGCCCGGGGTGCGGGGTGGGGTGGGTTCGGCGGGGGTTCGCGGTGGGTTGAGTCCGGCGGGGGTTGAGTCTGGGTTCGCGGTGGGTTCGGTGGGGGTTGAGTCTGGGCTGGGCGGGGTTGGGTTGGCGGGGGCCCGGGGGTGAGTTTGGGCTGGGTTGGGGTTTGAGTTGGGGTTTGGGGTGGGTTGGGGGTTGTTTGTCCGTGGGGTGGGCGGCGGGTCCGGGGCGCGTTGCCGGCGTTTGTCGGCGGGTGCCGGGGTGGGTGTCTGCCGGTGAGTGTGGCTTCTGTCGGTGGGTCCGGGGTGTCTGCCGGTGGGTGTCGGGGTGCCGGTGCCGGTGTGGGTGCCGGTGTGCCGGTGTGCCGGTGTGTGTTGGTGGTGTCGGGGTGGGTGTTGGTGGGTCAGTTGGCTGGTGGGTGGGGTGGTGGGGTGGTGATGGCGTGGGCGAGTTCGGCGATGGTGAGGTTGTTGAAGAGTGTGGGGAGGGTGATGTGTATGTGGTGGGTGGTGCGGAGCTGGTTGAGGAGCTGGATGCCGAGGAGGGAGTGTCCGCCGAGTTCGTAGAAGTTGTCGTGGGTGCCGATGGGGTGGATGCCGAGGTGGTCCTGCCACAGGGTGGTGAGGGTGTGTTCGGTGGGGGTGGTGGGGGGTGTGTAGGGGGTGGTGAGCGGGGGGCGTGGGTGGGCGTGCCGGGATGCTTCCGTCCCGGTGCTGGTTCCGCTGCCGCTGCCTGCCCCGCTGCCCGTCCCGCTGTTGGTTCCGCTGCCCCTGTCTGTCCCGCTGCTGCCCGTCCCCGTCCCCGTCCTGGTGCTGGTGCTGGTGCTGGTGTGGGTTTCTGTGTGTGTGGTCGTGTCGGTATGGGTGGGGGTGGGGAGGGTGGTGCTGGTGTGGTGGGTGAGGGTGGTGAGGGTTTTGGTGGCGATGGTGATCTGGGGGGTGGGTGTGTGGGTGAGGATGCGGTCGAGGGCGGCGGTGCCTTCGGCGGGGAGGATTCCGGTGCGGAGGTGTTCGAGGAAGGTGGTGTCGCGGCGGGGCGGGGTGGGGCGGGGTGGGGCGGGAGGGTGAGCGGCCCGGGTGTGTCCGCCGGCGGCTCCGTCTCCCGCGGGGCCTGTGCTGCCCGTGCCGGCCTCTCCTTCCGTGCCGACCGTGCGGGCCGTGTTTCTCGTGCTGCCGGTACCCTCGCGGGGGCCGTCTCCTCCCGCGAGGCTGTCTCCTTCTGTACGGCCGTCTTCTCCCGTACGGCTGTCTCCTTCCGTACGGCCGTCTTCTCCCGTACGGCTGTCTCCTCCCGCGAGGCTGTCTCCTCCCGTACGGCCCGCTTCTCCCGCGGGGTCGGTTTCTCTCGCACGGCCGTCTTCTCCCGTACGGCTGTCTCCGTCCGTACGGCCTGCTTCTCCCGCGGGGTCGGTTTCTCCTGTGGGGTTTGTGCTGTCTGTGCGGGCCTCTGTTTCCGTGCCGTGTGTGCCTGGCGCAGGCTTTGTTTCTTCTGTCCTGGCTGTGCTGCTTGTGCGGTCTGTTCCTCGGGTACGGCCGTCTTCTCCTGCGGGGTTTGTGTTTCCCGCACGGTCCGTGCTGCTTGTGCCTGTTGTGTGGGCTGTTTCTTTCCCGGGGTTGGTTGCTTCCGTTCCGGCTGTGTTTGCTGTGCTGTTCGTTTCTTGTGTTCTGGCTGTGCTGTCTGTTGTTTTGGTGTCGTGGGTTCCGCTGGTGCTGTCAGTGCTGTCAGTGCTGTCAGTGCTGTCGGTGCTGGTTGTGGTGTCTGTTCTGGTGGTGTGGTCTGTGGTTCCGGTGCGGTGGGTGTTGCCGGTGCTGTTTGTTTCTGTGGTGCTGGTTGTGCTGTCGGTGTCTCTTGTGCTGTCCGTTTTTTGTGTGCTGCCGGTTTCTGAGTTGTTGTGTGTGCTGCTGGTGTTGTTGGTGGTGTGGGGGTTTTCCGTTTCGTGGGTGCTGTCCGCTGTTCCGGCGTGGTGTGCGGTGTCCGTGCTGTGGGTGGTGTTTGTGCGGGGGGTGCCGGCTGCCGGTCCTGTGGTGTCCGTGCTGCGGGTTGTGCTGCCGGTGTCTGTTTCCCGGGAGCCGTTTGTGCTGTCCGGGCTGTCTGTTTCTCCGGTGTGGTTCTGTCCTGCCGGGCTGGGTGTGCTCCGTGTCGTGTCCGGCCGTTCCGTGCTGTCTGTTCCTGCGGCAGGGTTGGTGTTTGCCGTGTTTCCCGTCGTGTGGGTGCTGCCGGTGTCGCGGGTGCTGTCCGTGTCTCCGGTGGGGGCTGTGCCGTTTGTGCTGTCGGTTCTTCCGGTGCTGTCCGGGCCTCTTTCTTCGCGGCCGGTTTCTTCCGTGTGGCCGGTGTTTTCCCCGTGGTCGGTGCGGGCTGTGCCCGTGGTGTGGTCTGGGCTGTCCGCTCTTCCGGTGGTTCCGGTGGTTCCGGTGGTTCGGGTAGTTCCGGTGGTTTCTGGGCTGGTGCTGTGGGTGGGTGTGTGGGGGGTGGTTTCGGTGGAGGTGCCGTCGCGGAGTGCGGGGAGTTTGGTGGTGAGGGCGCGGGCTTTCTTCATGGTGAATTCGCGGGCGTGGAGGAGGGTGTGGCCGTGTTCGTCGAGGAGGGTGATGTCGAGGGTGAGGGTTTCGCGGTGGGGGTGGCCGGGGTGGTGCTGGAGGAGGCTGTAGAAGGTGGAGGGGAGGGGCCGGCTGATGGTGATGGTGTGGTATTGCAGGGGCATGTGGTAGTGGGGTTCGAGGTAGAGGCTGGCGTATCCGGTGGCGATGTCGAGGAGGAAGGGGTGGAGGGCGAGGTGTTCGAGGTCGGTGGTGAAGGGGCGGGGCAGGCACAGGCGGGCGAGTGCCCGGCCGTGGCCGGCCCAGATGCGGTCGATGCACTGGGAGCGGGGGCCGAAGGTCATGGGCCCGTTGTGGTGTAGGGGGGTTACTTCCTTCAGTCCGTAGCGGTGGATGAGGTTCTCCGGGTGCCCTGCGGGGCGGGGGCTGTCCGCGGGGCGGCCGTGGGTGTGCGGTGCGCGGGGTGCGGGGTCCCGGTCCTGGCTCCGGCCGGTGCGGTGGCCGTGGTTTCCACCGGCACCGCCGCCGCTGTCACCCGTGCCGGTGCCGGTGCCGGTGCTGGTGCTGGTGCTGGTGTCTGTGTCTGTGCGGGTGTCTGTTGTGGTGCGGGTGTGGCCGGTGGGGGTGTTGTCCGGGGTGTCGGGGCCGCTGGTGTCCGGGTCCGGGTGGTGTCCGTGCCGGGGAGGGCTGGGGCTGTCCTGCCGGCGGGTGGTTCCCCGCGGCTGTGCCTCGTCGCTGTTGCGGTGGTGTGTGTCCTGCGGGCCGCTGGGGGTGGTGTTCCTCCCGGGCCCGCCCGTGCTGTCTGTGCCGTGCGGTTTTCCGGTGCTGTCTGTGCTGTTGTGGCTGTGGGTCCCGGCCGGTTGTGGTTCCTCTTCCCGGAGGGTGTTCCCGTGCGGTTTTCCGGCGCTGTCCCGGTGGTGTCCGCTGTGCGGGCCGTCCGGGCGGTCCGGGCCGGTGGCCCCGCGCGGTTCCCCGTGCCCGTCCCCGTCTTCGTCTCCGTCGCTGTGATGGCCGCGGTGGTGTGTGGTGTGCGGGCCGCTGGGGCTGGTGCTGCCGCCGGGGTGGCCTGCGGTGTCCGGGCGGTGTGTGTCCTGCGGGCTGTCCGGGGCGGGGTTCCCGCCCGCTCCGTGTGTGCCGTGTCTGTCGTGTGTGCTGTTGGTGGTGTGCCGGCTGTCCGGAACTTCCGGGCTGTCCGGATCTCCCGGATCTCCCGGATCTCCCGGATCTTCCGGGGTGTGCGGGGTGGGGGTGGCGGTGCCGTTGACGTGTTCGGTGGGGGCGGGCTGGTTGGGGTGGTGGCTGGTGACGGTGAAGCGGAAGGCGCCGTTCACGCGTTCGAGGGTGATCAGGATTTCTTTGGTGTCGCGGGTGCTGAGGACGGCGGGGGTGAGGAAGAGGACGTTGTCGAAGCGGAGGGGGCCCGGGTGGCCCTGGTCGGCGAGGGCCGCGCGGATCATTTCGAGGTAGGCGGTGCCGGGGATGACGGGGTGTCCGAGCATGCGGTGGTCGTCGACGAGCCAGTGGCCGGGGGCGAAGCGGGCTGTGTAGAGGGCGTGGGTGGCGGTGCTGGTGACGCGGGTGTGGAGGAGGGGGTGTCCGAGTGCCACGGCCCCCGCCCCCGCCACGGCCCCCGCGACGGCCCCCGCGACGGCCCCGGGTGCGGGCCGGGGCGTGGGCTCCTCCTTCCGTGCGCGGCCGGCCGCCGGCCGGAGCGGAGTGCCGGTCACCGGCCGGGGCGGCGGGCCGGGTTCCGGTGGCGGTGCGGTCTCCGGCCGGCGCGGCGGGCTGGTTTCCGGTGCCGGTGTGGCCGTGTGCCGGGGCGCTGGGCTGGTTTCCGGTGCCGGTGTGGCCGTGTGCCGGGGCGCTGGGCTGGTTTCCGGCCGGGATTGTGGTGCGGGTGCGGGTGCGGGTGCGGGTGCGGGTGCGGGTGGTGGTGGTGGTGGTGTGTTGGTGTCTGCCGGTCCGGTGACGGGTGTGGGTGTGGGTGTGCCGATGGTGCGGGCGGCCATGCCGGTTTCCTGCCAGGCGTCCCATTGGAGGGAGGTGGTGGGGCCGGTGGTGGTGGTGCGGTGGTGGGCGAAGGCGTCGAGGAAGGCGTTGGCCGCGCAGTAGTCGGCCTGGCCGAGGCCTCCGGTGAAGGCGATGGTGGATGAGCACAGGAGCATGAAGTCGAGGTCGAGGCCGGCGGTGGTTTCGTGGAGGATGAGGGTGCCGGTGGTTTTGGGGGCGAGGACCCGGTGCGCGGTGTCGGGGTCCTTCAGCTGCATGAGGCCGCTGCCGGGGATTCCCGCGGTGTGGATGACGCCGTGGATGGTGCCGAAACGCCGGCGGGCCTCGGTGACGGCGGTGTGCATCTGCCGGCGGTCGGTGACGTCGGCCTGGACCAGGAGGACTTCCGCGCCGAGCTGTTCGAGGGCGGCTGCCCGTTCCGCGGGGGTGGCCGGGGGCGTTCCGGTGGTGTTCCCGGCCGTCTCCGGGCCTTTCCCCTGCCCGGTCTCCTGCTGCCCGGTTCTGTCGGTGAGTCCGTCCGGTGTCCCGGTTCTGTCCCCGTCCCCGGCCCGGCCCCCGGCCCCGGTCCCGTCCCTGTTCCTGTTCCTGTCCTCGGTCCGGTTCCTGTCCTCGTTTCCGTTTCTGTCCTCGGTCCGGTTGGTGTGCTCGTTTCTGCCGCTGTGGGTGCTGTTCGTGGCGCTGTGGGTGCGGGGTGGGGGGAGGGGGGTGCGGGTGGTGAGGACGAGGCGGGCTCGGACGGTGCGTGCGAGGTGTTCCGCGAGGGTGAGGCCGATGCCTCCGAGGCCGCCGGTGATGAGGTAGACGCCGTGGTCGCGGAGACGGGGCGGGGTCCGGGGGGCCGGGGGGAGGGGGAGGGGTTCCCAGCGGGGGGTCCACCGTCGGGTGCCGCGGTGGGCGGTGACGGGGTCGTGGGGGTGGTGGAGGATATCGGCGAGGATCTGTTCGGCGGCGCGGGCGGCGGGGCCGGGGGTGCTGCCTTCCCGGCGGGCTGCCGCCCTCGGCCGCGTCCCGGGGTCTGCCCCCTGCCCGGCCCCCTGCGCGGCATCCGGTCCGGGGTCTGCGTCCGGCGCGGCACTTGGTCCGGTCCCCGGTTCCGGTCGTCCCGTGCCGGATTCCGTTCCCGTTCCCGATTCTGACCCGGCGTCTGCCCTCGCCCCGGTCCCGGGTCCGGTTGCCGGAGCGGTCTCCGTTGCCGTTCCTGTCCCTGCCCGGCCGCCGGCACCCGTGCCCGTACGCGCACCTGTGCCCGCATCTGTGCCCACGCTTGTACTTGCACCTGCATCCGTACTCGCATCTGTGCCCGTGCCCGTGCCGGTGCCGGTGCCTGTGTCCGTGCTCGTGCTGGCACCCGTGTCCGTGTCCTGGCCCGTGCTTGTTCCTGTACTTGTGTCTGTTCCTGTGCCGGTGTTCCGGTTTGTGTCTGTGGTTGTTCCTGTGTGGGTGTTGGTGTCTGTGGCGGCTTCTGGTTCTGGTTCTGGGTTTGTTGTGGTGCGGGGTGGGGTGTGGAGGTCGGTGTCGATGCTTTGGGTGGTGAGGCCGGGGTGTTCCTGGGGGGCGACGGTGCAGGGGCCGGTGAGGGTGGCTTTCTCGGGGCTGACGGGGTCGGTTCCGGTGACCTGGCGCAGTTCGTTGGAGACGACGGCGAGGTGGAGTCTGTGGTGGGGGTGGCGGGCGGCCCATGCCTGGGTGAGGAGGAGGAGGCTGGTGAATCCGTGGGTGGTGTGGGTGGTGAGGGTGTGGGTGGTGGGCGGTCCGGTGGTGGGGGTGGTGGTCCAGAGGTGGACGATGGTGCGGGGTGGTGCGGGGAGGTGCTGGAGGAGCAGGTCGTAGTGGCCGCGGTCGCCGGGGGCGAGGCTGTAGCCGCGGGGGGTGTGCTGCTGGAAGGTGTCGCCGGGGGTGACGGTGGTGACGGTGTGCCCGGCGTGTTCCAGGCGTTGGGTGAGGTGTTCCGTAATGCCGAGGGTGTCGGCGAACAGGAGCCAGTGCCCGGGTGCGCGGGCGAGTTCGGCGGCGGTGACGGGGGCCGGCGGTGCGGTGGAGGCCCAGGCGGGGACGGAGAACCAGTCCGTCATGTCCGCGAGTTTCTCCAGTCTCCCCGCACCCGCACCCGCATCGGTTTCGGTTTCGGCTCCGGTTTCCGGGTCTCTTCCCGTTTCCCCGCCCCCGCCTGTGCCTGTGCCTGTTTCCGTGCTGGTTCCGGTGCCGGTCTCTGTGTCGGTGACGGTCTGCGGGCTGGTGGCCGGTGCGGCCCCCGCCCCCGCCCCTGTTCCTGTTTCTGTTCCTGTCCGCGCCCCTGTCCCCGTTCCTGTTCCTGTTCCCGACCCTGTCCGCGTTCCTGTTTCTGTTTTCGTTTCTGTTTCTGTTTCTGTCCTGGTTTCGGTGGTTGTGGTGGTGGTGTGGTGAGGGGTGGGCCAGTGGTGCTGGTGGCTGAAGGGGTAGGCGGGGAGGGGGACACGGGCGGGGGGCCGGGTGGGGGGGTGGGTACGGGGCCAGGCGGGCTGGGCGCCGGTGAGCCAGAGGCGGGCGAGTGCGGTCAGCAGGGTACGGCGGGCGGGGGTGGGGTCGTGGGCGGCGGGGAGGGTGGGGATGGTGGTGCGCCGGCCCCGGTCGGGGGGCAGGAGCTGGAGGGCGATGCTGCCGGCGGACTGGCCGGGGCCGGTTTCCAGGAGGACCCGGGCGGGGGTGCGCCAGAGTTCGCGGATGCCGTCGGCGAAGCGGACGGTCTCGCACATGTGGCGGGCCCAGTAGCGGGGGTCGGTGGCCTGGGTGCCGGTGATCCAGGTTCCGGTGAGGTTGGAGATGTAGGGGATGTCCGGCGGGCGGAGGGTGAGGGTGCGGGCGAGGGCGGTGAGGCTGTCGCGGGCGGGGTCGAGGAGGGGGGTGTGGTAGGCGTGGGTGGTGGGCAGGAGGCGGCTGGCCACCTCGGCGCGGGCGAGGTCGTGGTGGAGCCGGTGGACGGCGTCGGGGGGGCCGGCCAGGACGCACAGGGCGGGCCCGTTGACGGCGGCGACGCTCACGCGGGGGTCGAGCGCGGCGGCCTCGTGTTCGGGCAGGGGGACGGCGAGCATGGCGCCGGGGGGTGTGCGGTCGATGAGCTGGGCGCGCAGGGCGACCAGGCGGGTGGCGTCCTCCAGGGTGAGGACGCCGGCGAGGGTGGCGGCGACGTACTCCCCGATGCTGTAGCCGGTCATGGCGTCGGGGTGGATTCCGAACGACATCCACAGGCGGGCCAGGGCCCATTCGGTCATGAAGGTGACGGGCTGGGCGTTGACGGTCCGGTGGAGAGCGCTGTCCCCGGCACCCCCGCCGCCGCCCCCGCCGCCGGTCCCGTCCCCGCCGCCGGTCCCGCTTCCTGCCCCTGTTCCGGGGGTGGTGCGGCCGAGGAGCGCGGGCAGGTCCAGCCCGCTGCCCGCCCGGGCGTCGTGGCCGGCGGGCCCGTCTGCCGGGGTGGTGTGGCCGGCGGGCCCGGTGCCGGCGGGGGGGTAGAGGAGGGTGCGCGGGTCGGTGCCGAGGTGGGGGGCGAACAGGGCGGCGCAGCGGTCGATTTCCTCGCGGAAGACCTGTTCGCCGGTGTAGAGGTCGTGGGCCATGCCCGGGTACTGCTCGCCGAGGCCGGGGAACATGAACGCGATGGCCGGGGCGGGGTCTTGGGCCCTGGCGCGCAGGAGACGGCGCGGGGCGGGCGCGGTGAGCGCGCGCAGGGCGTCGGCGCGGTCGTGGCAGACGAGGGCCTGGCGGTGGGTCAGGGGGACCCGGCCGGCCTGGAGGGTGTAGGCGGTGTCGGCGAGTTCCTGGCCGGGGTGGGCGGCGAGGTGGCGGGCCAGGCGCCCGGTGGCGGTGTCGAGGGCGTCCTCGCTGCCGGCGGACAGCACCAGCAGCTGCCACGGCGGTGAGGGCACCGGCGTGCCGGGCGCCGGGGCTTCCTCCAGGACGGTGTGCGCGTTGGTGCCCCCGGTGCCGAAGGCGCTGACACCGGCCCGCCGCGGGGTGGCGCCCCGCGGCCAGGCGGTCAGGGCGGAGACGACACGGAACGGGGAGCGTTCCAGTCCGAGGTCGGGGTTGGGGCGGCGGAAGTGGAGGGTGGGCGGGATCTGGCCGTGTTCCAGGGCCAGAATGGTCTTGATGAGCCCGGCGGCCCCGGCGGCGGCGTGGGTGTGGCCGATGTTGGTCTTGACCGAGCCGATACCGCACCCCGGCCCGTCCGCGCCTCCCGCGCCCCCTGGGCCGTTCGCGCCTCCCGCGCCGTCCGCGCCCCCTGGCCCGTCCGCGCTTCCCGCGCCGCTGGTGCCTCCCGCGCTTCTCGCGCTTCTCGCGCTTCCCGTGCTGCTGGTGCCGCTGGTGGGGGTGGTGAAGACGCGGGTCAGGGCCTCGACCTCGATGGGGTCGCCCAGCGCGGTGCCGCTGCCGTGGGCCTCGATGTAGCCGATGGTCTCCGGCGCGGTGCCGGCCATGGCCTGGGCCGCGGCCACGGCCCGCGCCTGTCCCTCCGCGCTGGGGGCGCTGAACCCCACCTTCGCCGCGCCGTCGTTGGTCACGGCGGTGCCCTTGATCACGGCGCGGACCGTGTCGCGGTCGCGCAGCGCGTCCTCCAGGCGCTTGAGGACCACGATCCCCGCGCCGGAGGAGCTGACGGTGCCCCGGGCCCCGGCGTCGAAGGCCCGGCAGTGCCCGTCGGGGGAGAGGATGCCCCCTTCCTGGAAGAGGTAGCCCTCCACCTGCCGGGCCCGTACCGTCACCCCGCCGGCGAGAGCGGTGTCGCAGTCCCCGCCGAGCAGTCCCTGGACCGCCAGGTGCACCGCGACCAGCGATGTCGAGCACGCCGTCTGCACGGTCAGCGCCGGGCCGCGCAGACCGAGCCGGTAGGCCACGCGGGTGGCCAGGTAGTCGCGTTCGTTGCTCAGGTGCGTCTGGAGCCACCCGGCGCGTTCCAGCAGACCGGGCGCCGCCTCCAGATACCGGCGGTAGGTGTTCTCGTACGCTCCCGCGTACACGCCGACGGGCCCGCAGCCGTGCCCGGAGGCGTAACCGCTGTTCTCCAGGGCCTCCCAGGCGCATTCGAGGAAGACCCGGTGCTGGGGGTCCATCAGTTCCGCTTCCCGCGGGTTGATGCGGAAGAACGCGGCGTCGAAGAGCGCCGGGTCGTCCAGGACGCCCCGGGCCGGCACGTACGCGGGGTCCCGCAGGGCCGCCGCCGGGATGCCCGCCCCGGTCAGCTCCTCCTCGCTGAAACGGGTGATGGTCTCCCGTCCCTCGCGCAGGTTGTCCCAGAACGCGTCCGCGTCACGGGCTCCCGGGAACCGGCACGCCAGTCCGATGACCGCGATCTCCAGGCCGGTGCTCATGCCTGCGTGTCCCCCCGCTCCCGCCGCGCGCGCCGCCCGGCCAGCCGGGCCGCTCCCGGCGCCGGGATGCCGTCCTCCGCCGGCCCCGGCCCCCGGCCCCGGTCCGGCCCCCGCTCCCGTTGCTCCCGTTCCTGTTCCTGTTGCTCCCGTTCCTGTTCCTGTGGTGGTGTGCCGGTGCGGTGGGCGAGGTAGCGGGCCAGCGCGGTGACGGTGGGGTGGGCGAAGAGGTCCACGACGGGGATGTCCGCGCCGGTGGTCTCCCGCAGGCGCCGCTGGACCCGGCGGATCAGCAGGGAGTTGCCGCCCAGGTCGAAGAAGTGGTCGTGCGGGCCGATGGCCGCGGTGCCCAGGACCTCGGCCCAGATCCCGGTGACCGCGGCCTGCGCCCCCGCCCCGCCCTCCCCGCTGCCCGCCCCGGGTGCCGCCCCGGGGGGTGTGCCGGGGGCTGTGCGGGGGGCGGGGGTGAAGCGGGCGGTGAGGGCGGTGCGCTGGATCTTCCCGGTGGACGTGCGCGGGATCGCGGTGGTGCGGAAGATCCGGCGGGGGATCTTGTGGGCCGTCAGGCGGGCGGCGAGGAACGCGCGCAGGTCGTCGTCGCCGGCCCGGGCCCCGGGGCGGAGGACCACGGCCGCCGCGACCTCCTCTCCCAGGGTGGGGTGCGGCAGGGCGAACGCGGCGGCCTCGGCGACCGCGGGGTGCGCGCACAGCACCCCGTCGACCTCCAGCGGGGAGACCTTGCTGCCGCCGCGGTTGATGATCTCCTTGAGGCGGCCGGTGATGAACAGATGGCCGTCCTCGTCCAGGTGGCCGCTGTCACCGGTGCGGAACCAGCCGCGGGTGAACGCGGCGGCGTCCGCGTCCGGGTTGCGGGCGTAGCCGCCGATCACGGTCGGGCCGCGCAGCACGATCTCCCCGTTCTCCCCGGGGGGCAGCAGAGCGCCCCGCGGGTCCATCACCGCGACGTCCGCGCCGATGGACACCCCCGACGAGCCGGGTTTGCGCGCCCGCGGCGGCAGCGGGCCGCTGGTGATGATCGAGCATGCCTCGGTCATGCCGTAGGAGTCGATGACCGGTACCCCCAGGGTCTCCTCCAGGGCCCGGGCCACAGCGCCCGGCAGCGGCGCGGAAGCGGACCGCACCAGCCGCAGCCGCCCCCCGCCCGGCCCGCCCGGCCCGCCCGGTCCGCCCGGTCCGTCTGCGGTGGGCCCGCCGGGGCCGGTGAGGGTGGTGAGGACGGCCTGGTGGATGGCGGGCACGGCCGTGTACCAGGTGGGCGCGTACTCCCGCAGCTGGCCGGGGAAGGCCGAGGCGTCGAAGCCCGGCGGGCACACCACGTCCGCGCCCGCGGACAGTGTCGCCAGCCAGGGGCCCATCAGGCCGTGGCCGTGGAAGAGCGGGAGCACGTTCAGGCACCGGTCGCCCTCGCCCAGACGCAGGCTCAGGGCGATGTTGTGGGCCGAGGTGCACACCGCGCGGTGGGTCAGCGGGACCAGTTTCGGCCGGCCGGTCGTCCCCGAGGTGTGGAGCACGAAGGCCACCTCCCCGCCCCTGCCCTCTCCCCTGTCCTCCCGGCCGCCGCCGCCCGCCGGGATGCCGCCGGTGCCGGTGCCGGTACCGGTGGCGGCGGTGGTGGCGGGGCCGGGGGTGAGGGTGAAGGCGCCCGCGGGGCCGGCCGGGTCCGGGGCGAGTTCGATGACCCGGCGGCCCTGGGCGCGGGCCACGGCGGCGGCGAGGCTGTCGCCGCCCTGTTCGGTGATCACGGCGCGGGCGTCGAGGTCGGTGAGGTAGAAGTCGAACTCCGCCGCCCGGCCCGCCGGGTCCAGGGGCGCGGCCTGCCCGGCGCAGGCCGCGCCCAGGTAGGCCACGGCCGCCGACGGGCCGTGGGGCAGTGCCAGGGCGACGCGGTCGGCGGGGGTGATGCCGCAGTCCCGCAGGACCCGTCCGGTCTCCTCGACCCGGCGGGCCAGCTCGCGGTAGGTCAGCGGGGGCAGGCCGGGGGCGAGCAGAGCGGCACGGCCGGGGTGCCGGCCGCAGCGGCGGGCGACGAGCCGGCTGAGATGGAGGTCGGCGGGCTCGTTCGTCCCGGGGGCCGCAGCGTCGCCGTGGGCCAGGGTCATGGTGCTCCTCCTGCGCGTGCGGGGTGCGGGAACGTCCGGGGCCGGGCCCGGCCCGGGGGCCGGGAGAGCCTGGCGGCCGTGGTGCCGTGTGCCGGTCCGGTGCTCCGGCGCCGGGACGGTGGGGGAGGGGTGCCGGGAACGGGCCCGGCGCGTCGGCGGGCGGCTGTCGGCGGTTCGCGGTGGTCGGCGGTCGGCGGTCGGCGGTCGGCGGTCGGTGGTCGGCTGTCGGCGGTTCGCGGTGGTCGGCGGTCAGTGGTCGGCGGTCGGCGGTCGGCGGTCGGTGGTGGTCAGTTGGCGGTGGTCGGGGTCCGGGCTGCGGCGGTCGGCTGCGGGGCCAAGGGGGCCGGAAGGGGTCCGGGGGAGGCTGGGAAGGTGTCAGGGGGCGTGGGGGAGTGCGGGAAGGGCGCTCTCCCGGGGCGCGGCCGGCGGCGCCGGCGGGCCCAGGAGCCGCGCGGTGGTGCGGGCCAGGCGGGCGCCCTGGTAGCGGGCGGCCCGCAGCACGGCCGGGCCGGGGACGGGGCCCTGCGACAGGGACCAGGAGGTTCCGTACGGATTCCCGCCGGCCTCGGTGACGACGGGGTCGGTGTAGCCGGGCGGCACGATGAGCGTGCCCCAGTGGTGCAGGGTGTTGCACAGGGCCAGCAGCGCGCTCTCGCTGCCGCTGTGCGGATGGGCCGTGGTGACGAACGCGGTGGCCGCGCGGACACGGAGCCGGCCCTCCTCGCGCGGGGTCTCGCAGGACTCGAGGAAGGCCAGCAACTGCGGTGCCATGGTGCCGATACGGGCCAGGGCCCCCAGGGCCGCCGCGTCGGCCCACTGGAGGTCGGCGGGGGTCGCGGCGGGCACCTCCGGGGCCGCCGCGCCGGCCGGGCGGTCCGGGTGGGCGCGCCGCAGCCGGACCTCGGCGCCCTCGCGGCGGGCGCCGTCGGCCAGGGCGGCGGCCAGCGCCAGGGTGGGACCCTCGGCCGGGTGGCAGACCACCGCGACCCGCACCGCCCGGCCCCCGCCCCGCCCGGGACCCGTGGCCGAATCCCGCCACGCCCCCGGGCCGCGGCCCGTATCCCGCCCCGGACCACGGCCCGGTGCCGGGGCCGTGCGTGGGGCGGTGCCCGGCTCCCCGCCCCCGCCCGCAGCCGTGTCCGTCACCGGAACGGCCCCGGACACGGCTGCGCGAGCCGGCGCGGCGCGTCCGTCCGTACCGTCCCCGGACAGCACCGCACCGGTCCCGGCGCGCACTCCCGTACCGTCTCCGGACACCGCGTCCGCCCCCGCCTCCGGTGCCGGTGCCGGGCGTGCTCCCGTGCCCGTTCCGGGTGCCGGCCCCGCCTCCGCACCCTCCTCGGCACGCGTTCCCGGAACCGGAACCGGCCCCGCCCCTGCCTCCGCCCCTGTGCCCGGTGCCGGTCCCGGTTCCGTATCCGCCCCGGTACGCGTTCCCGGGACGGCCCCCGGCCCCGGCCCCGGTCCCGTCTCCGCCTCCGCTCCTGTGCCGGGTGCCGGTCGGGGTGGTGCGGTGCCGTTCGCGGCGGCGGGGTCCGGTGCCGGTTCCGGTGTCCGGGGCGGTGCCGGGGCGGTGGCGGGGAGGAAGGGCAGGGGGGCGGGGCCGAGGCGGGCGGTGGTGCGGGCGAGGCGGGCGCCCAGGGCGGCGGCGGCCCGCAGGACGTCGGCGGCGACCCGGCCGCCGGGGTCCGCGGGCGCGGACACCCCGTACGGGTTGGCCCCGTCACCGGCGTCCGGGGGCAGGATCAGCGCTCCCCAGTGGTACATGCTGTGGTAGAGGCTCAGGAGGGTGGACTCCCGTCCGCCGTGGAGGCTGGCGGAGCTGGTCATCGCGGTGACGACCCGCCCGGCCAGGACACCGCGCCGCCACAGCGGGGACGCGGAGTCGATGAACCGCTTCAGCGGGTGGGACACGTTCCCGAAGTGGGTGGGGGTCCCGAAGATCAGCCCGCCGGCCCACAGCAGGTCCGTCAGGTCCGCGGTCCGGCCCCCCTCCTCCCCGGCCCCGGCCCCGGCCCCGTCCGCACCCGCACCCGCACCCGCACCCGTATCCCAACGCCTGCCCGTGCCCGTGCCCGTGCCCGTGCCGGTGCCGGTGCCGGTGCGGGGCGGCGGGGTGCCGGGGACGGGCAGCAGCCGTACCGCCGCCCCGGCGGCCGCGGCCCCCGCCGCCGCCGCGCGGGCCAGCGCGTGGACGGTCCCGTGGTTGCTGTGGTAGATGACCGCGACGTTCGGCGCCAGCGCCACGTGCCCCGCACCCCCCTCGGCGTCTCAGACCGTCTCGGCGAGCCGGAAACCCACCGCGTAGAACGCCCGGTCGTACAGTCCGTGCCGCCGCCGGCAGCGGGCCAGGTCCCCCCGGCGGGTGAAGCTCCCGCCGCGCGCGATGCGGTAGGTGCTGTGGGCCCGCAGGGCGGGGCTGGCCGATTCCAGCCCGCCGGGGTACGGCAGGAGGTCATCGGCGATCAGTTCGCCGCCGGGGTAGGGGCGGTAGTCGTCGGCGGTGTACTCCTCGACGTTGCCGGCCATGTCCAGGGCGCCGAACGGGGAGCGGCCGGCCGGGTAGATGCCCACGGGCGTCGAGGACAGCGGCCCGGACTCGGAGGTGTTGGCCGCGTCCGCGCTGAAGGTGTCGCCCCAGGGGAACTCGCGGTCCCCGCCGCCGGCCGCGTACTCCCACTCGGCCTCCGACGGCAGCCTGAACGCCCGCCCGGTGCGCTGCGCGAGCCAGGCCGCGTACGCGTCGGCGGCCTGCGGCGGCACCGTCCACACCGGGTGGTTGGCGAGCTGGTCGGGGTAGCAGCCGAACCGCCACGACGTGGGCAGCCAGCGGGCCCGGGTGTCCTCCAGGAACCGCCGGTACTCCAGGTTGGTGACCGGGTAGCGGCCGATGCGGAAGGCGCCGATGTCCCTCTCGTGCGCGGGGCACTCCTTGCGAATCCACGCCTCCTCGACCCCCGCGTGGCCCCACTCGCCGATCACCCGCCCGACCTCCTGCGGCGGCAGGCCGATCCGCACCCGCCCGCCCGGGACCGTGTCCATCACCGGGTCGTCGGGCCTGATCCGCGGATCGCCCGTGAGCGAGACGAGGGCCCCGGCCGCGTAACGGCGCTCGAAGGGCGCCGCGGGGTCCTCCGCGGCGGCGGCCAGCGCCCGCGGGCCGCCGCCGCTCCCGAGAAGGTCCGCGCCGTGCGCGGCGAGGCTGTCCGCGGCGCAGCGGCCCTCGAACCACGGCGGCAGCCGCATCGCCTGCCGGTCACCGATCATGTCCGAGTTGATGGGGGTGGTCTCTCCGCTCGCGACCGTCATACCGCTCCTTCGGGGATCTCGTAAACGCTGCCGTCGTACGAGCCGGCCAGGAAGCACCGGCGGCCGGCGTGGTAGGCCAGCGAGGAGATG
Organism: Streptomyces sp. NPDC001985; assembly: GCF_040296845.1. Classification (NCBI taxonomy): domain Bacteria; kingdom Bacillati; phylum Actinomycetota; class Actinomycetes; order Kitasatosporales; family Streptomycetaceae; genus Streptomyces; species Streptomyces sp. NPDC001985. Next base: position 6,892 of record NZ_JBEOYB010000024.1, on the reverse strand, counting down.
CCGGAGGTGGTGGGCCGCAGCGCCGGCTGCCACCGGCCGCGTTCGCGGTCGAAGACGGCGACGTGGCCGTCGTAGGCGCCGGTGGCGATGAACCGGCCGTCCGCCCCGGCGCAGACGCACTTGACGGAGTGGGTGTGCGGGGTGGGCACGCTCTCGCAGCCGAAGTCCGCGTCCCACAGCCGCAGCACCAGATCCCGGCCCGTGCTGGCGAACGCCCCGCCGCCCAGGGCGACACAGCCGTTCGCGATCCGCCCGTGCGCCCCCTCCACCCGGTGCACCTCCGCCAGGGTCCGCGTGCTGTGCCAGGCCACCGACCGGTCGGCGCACACCGAGAAGATCAGCTCCCCCGACACCGCGACGCCCTTGACCGCGTTCTCGTGCAGCGGCAGGTCCCCCACGTGCTCGGCGCCCCCGCCGCCCAGGGCGAACACCAGCCCGTCACCGGTGTAGGAGCCGATCACCGCGTGCGGCACACCCCCGCGCTCGAAGACCGCCCCGCAGTTCAGCGGCGAGCGGTGCTGGTGCAGCGCCCGGCCGCTCAGCGCGTCCATGACCAGCCCCAGCTGACCCCCGGTCAGCACCAGGCCCGGGGCGGGCGTGAGGAAGTTGCACAGACTCCCCAGCGACAGATGCTCCTTCCCGTCCCGGCGCACGATGCCCGCGTCCCCCACGCTCAGCACCCGCGCGCCGAGCGCGCAGGCCGCGTTCACCCCGTGCGTGGGCCGCACCACCGCCGCCCGCCAGGCCCGCCGCCGGTAGTCGTAGGTGCGGTACGTCGCCCCGAACGTGCCGAACACCAGCGCGGAAGCGCCCGCGAACGCACAGGAGCGCGGCCATACGTCATCGGGCACCGCGGCCTCGTCGACCTGCACCGGCAGCGGGCCGGACACGTCCCAGATCCGCAGGCTCCGGTCGTAGCTCAGGCTCACCAGCAGCGCCCGCCCCGCGTCCAGGACCAGGCGCTTGACCCCCGAACGGTGCGCGTCCACCCGCTCGCTGACCCCCGAGCGGATCACCACGATCTGTCCCGCGTCGTTCCCCGCGTACAGGGTCCCGTCCGCGCCGACCGCGACCGTGTCGGTCTCCACCCCGCCCAGGTCGATGTCCTCCAGCAGGGCCCCGCTGCCCACCTGCCAGCGCTTGACCGTCCCGTCGTCACTGGAGGTGATCAGCTCGTCCTCGCTGACCCAGGCCGCCGAGATGACATCCGCCGTGTGCCCCGACAGCCGCTGCACCAGCGCCCCGCTGTAGTCGTAGACCCGCGCGTGATGGTCCCGCGACACCGCCGCCACCAGCTCCCGCGTCGGATGCGGAACCGACATCTCCACATCGTCGCTCTGGTCGTTGAACACCGCCAGCAGCCGCAGATCCGGCACCGACCACAGCCGCGCCGTGTAATCGCTCGACGAGGTCACCAGCCGCCGCCCGTCCGGGGTGAAGGCGCACTGGTTCGCGAGATGGTCGTGCACCACCCGGCCCAGGGCCTTTCCCGTCGACTGGTCCCACAGAATAACCTGGTTGTCGTATCCGGCGGTCGCCACATACGCATCCCCGTGCGCCGCGACACCGCTGATGGGACCCTTGTGCTCAATCATAGTCCGCTCGCTTTCCGTCGAGCTTTATCATGTGCCCGGCTTGATTCACCTTCGTCTTCAGATAATGAAAATTCACATGATTCGCATACACGCCCGTAGGGATCTGCAGGGACACATCGACACCCAGCCGCCGCAACTGCTCCGACTTCTCCGGGTTATTGGTCAGAAGCCGTATGCGCCGGATGTCCAGCGCCAGCAGAATCTGCGCCGCACTCGTGTAGTCGCGCAGGTCGCCGGCGAAGTTCAGAGCCCGGTTCGCCTCATACGTGTCATAACCGTCGTCCTGGAGGGTATAGGCGTCGAGCTTGTTGTACAGGCCTATCCCGCGCCCCTCCTGGCGCAGATACACCAGCACCCCCGACTCCGCCTCGATGGTGGAGAGCGCCTCGCGCAGCTGCGGCCCGCAGTCACAGCGCGCCGACCCGAATATGTCACCGGTCAGGCACTCCGAATGCACCCTCACCAGCGGCAGCGGCACCGAGGACGGCTCCCCGAACAGGATCGCCACATGCTCCCGGCCGTCCGCGAGACCGTCGAACGAGACCATCCGGGCCATCCGCAGAGCCCCGGATATATACAGGGGAAGAGGAACCACGGCACGAAGCACAGCCGCTTTCGGACCTGTCTCTGCTGCCTCCATCGGAACCCCTTCAGGTTTGAGGCTGCTGAAATCCCGCTACACAGACGACGGCATGGCGACGGCACGGATCAGTGGTCACTCAAAAACACAGGGATGTTGCATGCTGCCCTGCCGGATACATCGTGTCAACACCCGGATCAATGACTTTTAAGCGGACTTCTTCCGGCCAGGATCTCTCCCGTTCGGACGCGCACCGCACTCCCGTCGGGCCGCATCCGGACCGCCTTCTCCACCGGCCCGCGCGGCGCCATCCACCGTAAACACCCGCGGCCGCGGAGAACCCGGCAGCGAGACCCTTCCTATTCGGCAAGCACACCCGCGCACGCGCAAGTCTGTTTCCGGCCACAGCCCTTGCGGGTGCGGTGCGCGAAAGGATCAACGAAAGAAGATCGGAAACACCCGGCGGGGAATTCCGGCGGATCATGAAGGAATGCGCAACGGGCGGTGCCGCGCAGGAGGAAGAGGAACCCCGGCCCCCGCCGGGCCCGCCCCCCGGCACCGGCCCGCACATGCCCGCACCCGCCCCCGCGCCCCGGACTCCCGCCTCCCGGCCCGCGCTCACGCGCCCGCGCCCCGCACCCGGGCCGCCCCCGCGGGCCCGCCCGCAGCCCGGCCCCCGCGGCCCCGGCCCGCCCCCTGTCCCGGCGCACACCCCGGCCCCGGCCGGCCCGCTGACCCTGGCCGGTTCCCCTCGCCCCCCGGAGCACTCCCGGCCCCGCCGCCCCCGCAGCCCGGCCCCGCCGCCTCCTCCCGGCCGCCCGCCGGCGGACCCTGCCACCGGCACACGGACGCCCCGCCGCATCCCCCTTTCCCCGCCGCATCCCCCTTTCCCCGCCGCATCCCCCTTTCCCCGCCGCACCCCCCCTTCCCCTCCGGTTCCTTGTCCCTTTCCGGCCCGGCCCGGCCCGGCCCCGCGGCGCGGCCCGGCCCCGCGGCGCGGAACCGGCCGCACCGGCCCGGCGCGTTGCCCGTTGCCCGCTGTCCGCCGGCGGCTGCCCGGCCCGCCCGCTCCCGCTGTCCGCCGGCGACACGGCCGCCCGCCGCGCACCCCGCCCGCCCCCGGTGCGGTAGAAACACCCCGGGGGCCCCGGCGTCCCCGCGCACCACACCCGCGCCCCACGTCACGGAACCCGCGCCGGAGGCCGCACAACCGCGGCACACGGCACGGACCTCACGCCAGACGCCAGACGCCAGACGGCAACGGCAACGGCGGACGGCGGCGGCGCAGACGGCACCGGGCGCGGGCCGCACGGCGCACGGCACCGGCACACGGCACCGGGAACGGGCCGTACGGCAGACGGCAGACGCACACAGCACGCAGCAGACGGCAGACGGCAACGCACACGGCACCCGGGCGCGGGCGCGGCCCGCACGGCGCGGGCGGCACACCCCCCGCCGCACACGGTGTCTCGCAGACGGGACGGGCATGGACGGCCAGAAGGTTTTCATCGTCACCGGCGGGGGATCGGGCATCGGCGCCGCCACCGTGCGGCTGCTGCGCGCCGGCGGGCACCACGTGGTCGCCTCCGGACGGCGCCCCGGCCCGCTCCTGCGCGTCGCCGCCGAGACCGGGGCGCTGGCCCACCCCGGGGACACCGCCGACCCGGACGCCGTCACCGCCCTCGTCGAGACGGCCGTCACCGCCCACGGCCGTCTCGACGGACTCGTGCTGAACGCGGGCACCGTCCGGCCCGGCGCGGTGGGCGACCTGTCCACCGAGGACTGGGAAGCGGTCATGCGCACCAACGTCACCGGCCCCTTCCTCCTCCAGCGCGCCGCCCTGCCGCACCTGCTGGCGGCCCGCGGCGCGGTCGTGGCCGTCGCCTCGGTCTCCGCCCTGCGCAACGGCCTGGCCAGCGCCGCCTACGCCGCCTCCAAGGCCGCCCTGCTGCACCTGTGCCGCTCCCTCGCCGTCGACTACGGCCCGCGCGGACTGCGCGCGAACATCGTCTGCCCCGGCTGGGTGCGCTCCGAGATGGCCGACCGCAGGATGACCCGGTTCGCCCGGGAGGCGGGACTGGCCGGCACCGAGGAGGCCTACACCCAGGCGACCCGCCTGATCCCCGCGCGCCGCCCCGGCGAACCGGAGGAGATCGCCGAGGCCATCGCCTGGCTCCTGTCGCCCGCCGCGTCGTTCGTCAACGGCGCCGTCCTCACCGCCGACGGCGCGGCGACCGCGCTCGACCCCGGCGTCATCCCCTTCGCCTTCCGCGTCGAGCCCCGCGAACCCGCACCCCGCTGACCCCCGGCCCGGCCGGAATCCGGACGGCGGCCCACCGTTTGAAGCCGCCCCGGGCGGCAACAAGCGACCCGCACCCGCCCGCCGCGGCGTGCACGGACACCCGCGCCGGGCCCGCGCCCGGCGCGCCCGCCCGCTGCCCCCGGCGGACGGAAACGGCACACGGCACACCGGCACACGGCACACCGGCACACAGGCACACGGACCAGCGGACCAGGGGAGAGACGAGTGACGGTTACGGACCCCCAAGCGGCGCGCCCGGGCACCCGGGCCGTATGGGTCGTGCGCCCGACGGGCGACATCGACGCCGACAGCGCACCCCCGCTGGCCCGGACCCTGCGCACGGCCGCCGCCCGCCGCCCCGCCGCGACCGTCGTCGACCTGTCGGCCACCGCCTTCGCCGACTCCTGCGTCCTGCACCTGCTCCTGGACGCCCAGCACGCCCACCGCGCCCACGGCGCCGCACTGGTGGTCGCGGGACCCTTCCCCCGCGCGGTGGCCCGCCTGTTCGAGACCACGGACGCCGCCGCCCTCCTGACCCTCGCCGACTCCGCCGGCGACGCCCTGCGTACCCTGCGCACAGCGCCCCGGAACTGACCGGGCCGCCGCCGGCCGTGTGCGCCCGCTCCCGCCGGGGCAGGCGCACAGACAGGACACAGGCGGCCGATCAGGAGGGAGTTTCCCGATGACAGCTCAGGACACGACCACGGCCCGCTCCGGTACCGGAACCCGGACGGCCGTGACCACACCCGCCCAGGCACGCGACACGGTACGCCGGCTGCTGGCCGGCGCCCCCCGCCCCCGGGGCCCGGGCCGGGACGCGGAGACCGTCCTGGCCGACGCGCTCCTGGTGACCTCCGAACTGGTCACCAACGCCATCCGGCACGGCGGGGGACTGGTCCGCTTCACCGCCGCGGTCAGCGCCGGAACCCTCCACATCGCCGTCACCGACCGCACCAGCGCCCCGCCGCTGCCCGCACCCCCGCCCCGCCCCCGCACGCTGCGCACCGGCGGCTACGGCTGGCCCCTGGTCCTGCGCCTCAGCACCGGCGTGGCCATCACCCCCGCCCCCGGCGGCAAGACCATCCGCGCCCGGGTGCCCCTGCACTGAACCGCCCCGCCCCGCCCGTCCCGCGCCGTCCGCGGCGCGCGGCACAGCGGCGCCGGGGGCGAGCACCGTGTCCGGCACCCGCCCCCCGCCGAAGACCCCCGAAGACTCCCGGGGACCGCCAGGGGCCCTCTCCGCCGCTTCCCGCTACTCCGCCGTGGCGTGGGCCGCGTCGCGGATCTGGTCGGTGACGACATCGGGGTGCGACATCATCGCCACGTGCGAGGAACTGATCTCGATCGTGCGCGACTTCGCCCGCCTGGCCTCGAACCGCTCCAGATCCGGGGCGATCGCCTTGTCGTTCTTCGCCACGATGAACCAGGACGGGATCGTCCTCCACGCCGCCGCGGTGGCGTTCTGCCCGAACCCGGCCTGCGCGACGGGCCGCTGCTCGACCGCCATCACCCGCGTCTGCGCCGCCGGCAGATCGGCGGCGAACACCGCGTGGAACTTCTCGTTCTGGATGTACAGATCGGTGCCGCTGGCCGTCCCGTCGGTGTACGGGACCGGGCGCAGCGCCGTCCCCAGATCGCTGCCGGTGAACTTCGTCGACAGGGTGGCGGGGTTCTCCCCCACGTCCGGCATGAAGGCCGACACGTACACCAGCGCCTTCACGTTCGGGTTCCCGGCCGCGGCCTGGCTGATGACCGCCCCGCCGTAGGAGTGGCCGGCCAGCACGATCGGGCCCTTGATGCTCTTGAGGACCGAGGCGACGTACGCCGAGTCGCTGAGCACCCCGCGCAGCGGGTTCGGCGGGGCGACCACCGGATACCCCCGCTGCTGGAGCCGCTCGACCACGGCGTTCCAGCCCGAGGCGTCCGCGAACGCGCCGTGGACCAGGACCACGGTCGGCTTCACTCCCTGCCCCGTGGGCTCGGGGTTGGAGGAACCGGAAGGGTCACCGCCGGCCATCGCGGGCCCGGTGGCGAAGACCGCCGCCGCCAGCGCCGCCGACACGGCGGTGGCGCGCACCGCTATCCGGCGCCGCGTACGGGAGGGGGGAGGGGACACAGCCATGAGGGGTCTCTCTTCCTGCTGGGAGGGAAGGCTGTCGCCCCACCGTCCGCCCGGCCCCGCGCGGGCCGCCCCCCGGCCGGTCCGGGAGAGTGAATCGCCCCCGCCGTCCGGGTGACACCCACCGCGCGCCCCGCCTCCCCGGGACCAGCGGGCCGCCCCTGCACCCGCCCGGCCCCGGCCGCCCCCGGCCCCTGGCACCCGCCCGCCCCTGGCCACCCCGCTTCCCCGGCCCAGCGGGCCGCCCCTGGCACCCGCCCGGCCCCGGCCGCCCCGGCGCACGGGCCCGGACCGGC